>CALBIE010000664.1 GCA_937893495.1 uncultured Verrucomicrobiales bacterium
CCTTCAGCGTTACTCTCAGATTTTTGTCTCACACCCGAAACAAAGTTTCCCATGCGATGCCAGAATGAGTCTGGGAATAGTAAGCCCAAAGGCCCCAAATCGGGACGTTTTCTTTGTATATTTGTCAGAATGATTGGGGTGCTGATCGGATTGTTCGGGATGTTGCTTTTGGTTGGGCTCTTACTTGCATTTCCTTATACCCTGGGGCGCCTGTTCGAGAACCCGCCGCGAATTATTTCACCGATTATTGCCCTGTTGGTCGTAGGATTCTTTGTTCGCATTGGCTGGGGAGCAGTGTTCAACTTTTCACCGCAGATCGTATGGTGCGTGTTTGGCGTGAGCGCATGTTTATTCGCGCTAGGCATCGTAAGTTTAGCCAGCACATATCTTATCGATGCTGATCGTTTGGATCTTCAACTGATTTCCTTCTTCGTTTCGCTCCCCGTCGCGGGATTGTTTTTCAACTCGCTGAGTACGCGAACGATTCAGGCTCTATTTCCAGATTGTGGCGAGGCCGGGCCTGCCAGGCTTGAGTGAAAAGGAAAGATTGGCGCGCCCAGTGGTTCGATGGCGCGAAAAAGTTTCCAAGGAACCACGGGCTCAGGTGTCATAGTTCTCATGAAATCGCTTTTTAGTTTTCTGGCCCTGACTTTTCTGTTTCTTGCCGATCCCGTTCAGTGCCGGGCGATGATCTCAGTGGAATTCGTTTCGGCTGCTCGGGCGAAGACGTTGGGCGTGACTTTTCGTACTGAGAAGAACGGCCAGGCCGGTGTCCGCGTGTGGGTCGAGTTCAAGCTGGAGGGTGAGTTGAAGAAAATCACCTACGTCGAAGTGCAAATCGGGGAGGGAGAAAGCCGAATTATGTCAGCGCACCTGCGGGAGCGGCAGTTGAAGCCGGGGATGGCCACTTTCCATTTTTCCGTGTTCCCGGCCTATCTGCCACAGAGCAGTGTGATGATTGTGGTGTACGGCGGCCCCCGGGGCGATGTGGGTTATCGGTTCAGGGTGAAGGACTTCATCGAGCCGAAGAAGTAGCAGCGGATGTGAGATCACTCGAATTTCGTGATCACCTGCCGCTCCTTCACCGGCCACCAATCCCCTATTTGCTTCGCCATGCGAGCGACGATTTCCGGATGGTCGCCAGCCACGTTCTTCTTCTCGTCTGGATCGGCGATCAGGTCGAACAGTTGCGGACGCATTTCTTCGCGAGGGTGCGTTGATTTATAGCGGTTCACCTCACCATCGTACGTGAGCAACAGTTTCCATTTGCCCTCGATGCACCAGCGGAAGAGCAACGAAGTCTCCGGCTTGTTGATGTCCGCAATGTCGTGCGCAAAGCTTTCGCCAAAGATGGCTTTTCGTTTGATTTTGGATCCGTCCGTGAGGTTTAACAGCAGATTCAAGCCCGGCAGATCCTTCGGGATGCGCGCACCAGCGGCGGCGAGCATGGTGGGCACGATGTCGATGCTGGAAACCAGTTCCGGTCGATCAGCCGGCTTCATCTTCGCTGGCCAGCAATACATCGTGGGCTGGCGCACGCCTCCTTCATACGGGGTCTGCTTGGAGCGCGGCGCGTAGCCATTGCGCTCCGGGTTCTGAATCCAGCCATTGTCGCTGATATAAACAATGAGCGTGTTGTCGCGGATGCCCTTCTTGTCGAGGTGTCCGATGAGTTCCCCGCAGGTTTCATCGAACCACTCGCACATGGCATAATACTTCGCGACCGGGAGCGGCCGGTCGCCGGTGCGATACTTTTTCAACAACCGCTCGGGCGGCGTGTGCGGCGTGTGGGGCAGGAACGGCGCATACCAGAGGTAAAACGGTTTCTTCCGTCCGACGGCCATATCGACAAAGTCCAGCACCGGCTTCATGCCCTTCCGCCCGATATCCAATCCATCGTCACCGTGCCGGCCGCCACGTTCGGGAAAGCCGCGCGTCATGCCGTGGGTGAATCCGCCGCGTTTGAAATTCCCCTCCCACCATTTTCCGCTCTGATGGCTCAGATAACCCTGCTCGGCGAGCAGTTCCGGCAGCGTTTCAAAACGATCAATGTTGGCGATCAGCATGGCACAGCGCTGTTTGTAGAGATCTGAATTGCGCTCGGCATACTTGGGCGATGGGTCGTTACCGGTGACACCGTGCGTGTGCGGGTAATGTCCGGTCACCAGCGTCATCAGCGACGGACGGCACAGCGCCGTGGGAACATAACCGCGGCGAAAGAGCACACTCTGTCGGGAAAGCTTGTCAATATTCGGCGTCTTAATGGCGTCATGTCCCATGAATCCGTAATCGGTCCACGCCTGATCGTCGGAGAGAATCAGGACGATGTTCGGCTTTGAGGGTTGGGCTGCCTGGACTGAAGCCGCGAAGGCAATCAGCAAGGCCATCGTTGAAAGAACGCGGAAACGTAAGTTGAAAAAATTCATAACGGCGTATTCGGTTGCGAAGGTTTTAGCGTCTCGTGGGCAGGTGTCAAATCTCAGACACTTTTTTTGGCAACGCGATTCGGGGATCAAGTAAGGTTCGCAAAGAGCGAACTTCGTGGGGCAGGTCTCCGACCTGCCGGTTGGGGGAACCTTCTGGCTCCCCGACCGTGAGCATAGATACAATGATTGGTTTCGCGCCTCACGCGAATGTCGCGAGTTCATCCGGGGAGTCAGAGACTCCCTGAACCGGCGGGTCGGAGACCCACCCCACGCCTAATCACCATAGACCGGCAGATTCTGTGCTCCGGCAAAAGCAAACGCGTTTTCTGTCTCAGTGAATCTGATTCGGCGGCAGCCGCAATCTCTACTTGCGCGATGGCGGGCCTTTTCCGCGGCCCTTCGGACCCTTGCCGTCGATCTTCCCATCACCATCCCGATCCTCGCCATAGGGAACGGTGCCTTCGAAGTAAATCTTCTGGTCAAAGCCCTTGCGGACATGCGCGCTGTAAACCTTCTTCGGGGTGGTTGCCGCAAATGAGGCGTTGGCCCGCTTCAGTGCACTCAAGATCGCCTCGCTGCCCGCCGCGAGTGGAAGCTGCTCAAGGATCGTTCCGGCCATGCCAAATTCGTCCGACTGAATCATCAGGATACCTTCCGAATTTTTGAGGCCGGAAATCGTCTCGCGCCAATCGGACCCGGAATCGAAATCAACATGAAACCGGCCGACCACATCGTGATGGCTGGCGACGGTTCGCAGGGACTGACGCACGGAGTCGAGTTTTGCCTCCGGGCCGGCAATCAACACCAACACGCGTTGATCAGCCGACGCGACGTTGATCGCCTGGCGGACACTGTGAAAATCCTGAACGACTGCGTCCGAGATCTGCCCGTTCATCCGGTAGGTGCTGGCGATCCGTCCCATCTGGCTGATCGCACCCTGGTCGTTACCGAAAACGTGTTCCGGTCCGCGACCGCTCCGGGTCAGCCATTTGTTTCCAGTGGGGTCAAGAATGCAGAAGACGCTGTTCTCGAATCGGCCGTTGAGAAAGTGGCGCACGTACTCCTGATGCTTCGCGCTTTCGTATGAATCCAGACGGATGCAGACGAATTTGCGGGAGAGGGCGATAAAAGCTTTTTGCGAGAACAGACCGTTCTGCGTGCGGGTGTAACCCGGTCAGAAGACTCCCGACACGCCGCGGCACTGAGTCGCCGCAGCCACGAACATGATCGGGCGGTTACTTCGTTTTGCCTCGGCTTTGCCGGTTTCCAGCGTGGTGTACCAGGCGATGCCGGCCTCGCCGATCGGAAGCGGCGAAGCGCCCAATTGGTCCGGGCGAATCGGTTGGCTGAATGCGGGCGTCGTAAGCGCCAGGAGTGTGCCGACCAACAGGCCGGTTCGTAAGAGCTGCTTGCTTGTCTTCATAACGGAAATGCCGGCGAATCCTGAACCATTGATGTTAAGGAATTATTAACATCCCATGGACTTCTACTTCAGCAGCCTATCGAGGATGAATTCGGTGGCGTTCGGATACTTTTTCGATTCGGAAACGCCCTTGATCAGCAAGTGACACTCAGCGCCGACAGCATCTGCCTTTTCCTTCATTTTCACCCCGTAAACCGGGTGATGAATCCCGTGACCTGAGTTTTTCGAAGGCAGTGTCATGTCGCTGCCGTAGGTCATCAATAGCGGTGGGTCGTCCTTGCTCATGTGATTGTACGGTGAAAACTCCCGGTAGAGCGCTGCATGCTTTTCGTAGTTCTTCAGAGCCCCCTCGATGGTCTTCTCGCCGACCGCCATGTTGATCATTTTGTGCTTGAGGACATTCGGCCCGAGCCAGCCTTCGATGACTTTGGGATCAATCGACGTCTGCCCGCCCGCCACCGCGGCACCCTGAACCCGTGTCGATTCGCGCAGCACGGAATCCTCCGCCTTCGGGTCGGCCAGATCATCATGCAGCAACAGCCACATCGAAGTGCATGCGCCCGCGCTTCCGCCCGTCAGGACGATGCGATCCTTTTTGATGTTCCACTCCTTCGCCTTGGAGCGAATGAACTGAATCGCCCGCGCGGCATCATGCACGGGAGCCGGCAACGGTGCCTCACCGGTCAGCCGGTAGTTTACCGCCGCATACGAAATGCCCTTGTCGAGATACGGCTTCACGTCGCGTTCGGTGCGCTTTTTGTCGCCACCCGTCCAGCCGCCGCCGTGAATATAAACCAATAGCGGCCGCAGTCCCTTGCCGTCCGCCTGCCAGAAATCCAGCATGGTCATTTTGTGTGAACCATAGGAGACGTTGGCGTGGGTCGGTTTCAGTTCCGGTTGTTTGTCGGCGGCGCCGAGAGGCAACACGTTCAAACCGAGGGTGAGGGCGATAAGACTGGTCGTGGTTTTCATTCTACAGTTTTGATGGGCGATCAGATGTGGGTGAAAAAACTCCAATCTTCAAGATCCAAACTCCAGATAATTTCACAGCTCCAATCGCCAGCCCTGAAGCGTGCGGGCGGATGCTCCCCCGGCGCGCGGCATTCATGCCGCAGAAACGTGGCAACGAAGAATCCCCTTCGAACATTTCGTCGCGCATCAGTCTGGCGGAAGCCTCTGCGGGCTGAAGCCCGCGCGCCGTCCGACATTCAAGCCACCGAGACGTTCATCTGAAATCAGCAAAGCCGTTCGGCC
>CALBIE010000665.1 GCA_937893495.1 uncultured Verrucomicrobiales bacterium
GCCGGTCGAGCGGTTCATGGATTCTCGATGGGCTCCAGCGGCGCGTTGAAGTTCGCGATCAAGTATCCGGATATGTTTTGTGCCGCGATGGGCGGTGGTGGCGGCGCAATCGATTTGGAGAAGACGAAAGACCCGTGGATTCTGAATATCCTGAAGAACAACCTGGCAAGCGATCCGAAGCTCGTGCAGCAAAACAACACGTATCACTTCCTGCAAAAGAATCATCAGAAAGTCCGTGAGAACGGCACACGATTCCTTCTGCTTTGCGGCGACGCCGATTCGTGGCTCAAGTCAGCAATCACTTTTCAAGCTGCGTTACGCAAAAAGTCGATTTCGTGCGAGTTGGTGACGGTGCCGAAGGTTGGACACAATTTGCGCGCGATTTTTCAAGCCGAAGGAAATCGATCCGCGTTATTTCAGGCCAAGGTCTTTCAGGAAACGTCGGAACGAAAATGAAAAGAGTGTTTGCTCCAACGATTCGAGGATTCGACTGGTAACGGAGCCCGCGTTTTGACGTCCGTCACTTTGGCGTGGCTTCGCCGTGGGGGTAACGGTAATCGGCGCGGTTGGCGGTAGAGACCTTTTTGGTGGAGCCATCCTTCAGCGTGAAGAGATAGAGGGCTCCGCCGGCATGGTAAACGATGGCGGATTCGTCCCTGGTCCAGCGTGGGTAGGCAAACCAGACGGGTTTGTTTTCCTGGTTCGCGAATGGTTTGGCGTTGGTGATGGTCCGCTTCTTCGCGTCGAAGTCGGCAAGATAAAGGGTGCGCCCCGGGACCGTTCGTTTGAATCCTTTCTGATATTCGAAACAGACTTTCTCTTCGCCCGGTGAAACGCTAACGCGATCAAGAACGCCCTTCCTGGCGAGTTCGCAGGCGATGGGTTCGAATTTCGGCTCACCGGCGGGGTTCGGGGTCATGAGGTAGTAGCCGCGTCCGAGCTTCGGAGGCGTGGAACCAACAAGGATCCTTCCATCAATTAGGCAGGTGTAGGCCCAGGTGTGATGGCTTTTGCTGGTGAGCGCGATTTCATCGCCAGGCTTTCCTCCGACTTTGCTGGCCATCACCTGATAACCACCCGTGCGCGGGTTCTTGCGATTCCATATAGGCGTGTTCTTTCCATCGCGTGTCCACGTCTGGTTGAAATCGGTGTGGGTGCCGTCGGTGAGTTGATGAAAACCGGTACCGTCAACATTGATGATGCAGATCGCGGTCTTCCATTTGCCAACATCGGGATCGTTTTTCAGCCGACGAAAGAAGACCAGCATGTCGCCGGTCCTGGACCAGGATGGTTTGAAATCCCAGTGACCGGTGGTGATCGGTTTGCCTTCGGACGTGCCCAGCACGTTGACGTGAATCTCACCGTCCTTGTAATACGACGACCGGTGGCTTTCGGCGGCTTCAGTCGAAACCACCAAGGCACCAAGGACACCAAGAACTGCGGGGATCGCGAAGAGACGATTCATGTCGTGGGCAGACTGAAATGTAAATCGCGCAAAAACCAGCCAGGAAAACCGGGTATTTTGAACAAGACCCGACTACCGATGTTCCTTGGCCAGGTGCTGGCGCAGGAGGTCCTTGCCGTAGTCGTTACCATTCGGGGTTCGAATTACGGCGTGGATGTGATCCCGCGTCGGTGGTGAACCGCGACCGCCGAGCGCGATGGGGCGCTGGTGATCGAACTCGATGATGATTACCGGGCTGTGGATACGGTAGTAGAAGACCGAATCATCGGACGTCCCGCCGATCCAGGCGAAGCGGGTGTCATCGAGGTGTTTCTTCACCTCGTCCATCTTCACCCTGGCGTGATCACCCTTCAGCGTGCCGACAAACTCGCCGATCACACCTATCAGCAGTTCCTTTTGTTTGTAGCTCAGTTCGCCCGCCTTGATGCCGGCGTAGGGCACCACTTCGTTGTCATGGAACATCTCAAGCTGATTGTGATTGCCGGTTTTCTCCCGAGAGAGAATCGCCTTCGCCTGCTGTGCCTTGCTCAGCGAACGCACGAATGCCAGCGCCTTATCCTGCGCCTCCTGCATGATGATCGTACCCTGGTATTTGCCGGACTTCGCGTGGACCGGTTCCGAACCGACGAACACCGGCGCCATGACCACCTGGTCGCCGAGGACGAAGTAATTGATGATGCAATGATGCCCGTCGAGCTGCCAACCCCACGGCTTGGTGGAGGACGGCTCGCCCATGAAGCTCAAGTAATACATCCACCGGCTGTATTCGCTGTGCCGCCCCGTCAATTCCGCCAGCGTCTCATTCAGTTTCATGATGTTGAGAGTCTTCTGCACGCCCTTGGCACTCAGGCTGGCCTTGAACAGGTCATACGCGAGTTCCCGCTGTTTTTCGTTCAGGTTTTCGAAACTGACGCCGTCGCGCGGATACGCATGCACGTTCCCCCACTTGCGCCACTCGTTGCTGTCGATGGGAAACGTGGCCTTGCCGCGCTGGGCCTTGTCCAGTCCGTTGAGAAATGCCTTGGCCGCCTTCAACATCGGCTCCGTGGAGACGCCGGTTGCGCGAATCTCGAACAGGCCGGGGACGACCTTTCCATCCATAGTCACACCCTTGAACGGTTGCGCAAGACCCTGCCGTTCACGTTCCAGCCAGCGCCCGCCCGGCCGGCGAGCCTGCGCCATGACGGACACGTCGGCGATGATCAGTGCAAACAGATAAAGAAAGGAGGCTCGGATCAGTAAGTCGCGTCTCATGATTGAAATATGCTTTCGGCGGCACGGTATCAGACCGGCTTTGATAGACAATGAAGTTTCGTTGGCAATGAACCGGAACTGATTGGACACTGGAAATAACAAGATTTCATCGACCCCCCGAAAGATACGGCACTTGAAAGGAGCGCGACGGGCTGTTAGGCTGGCGTCGTGATTGAAGCGGCTGAGATTTCCAAACTTTCCAAGTCTGAACGACTTCGGGTGATGGATATCATTTGGGAGTCTTTGGCCAACGAATCCGAAGAACCGGAATCTCCGGAGTGGCACGGCGAAGTCGTTGCCGAGCGGATGAAGAAGGTCGAGTCGGGCGAGGCGAAGTTCCTTTCGTTGGACGAGGTTCGAAATCGCCTGGATACTGAAACATGAAACCGGTCCGTGTGCTGGAGGAGGCAGCGGAGGACTTGGAGAATGCCAAGGAGTTTTACGACAAACAGGAGCCGGGGATTGGAGACTACTGTGTTCGGACCTTGCTCAGCGAAATAGCGTCAC
Source organism: uncultured Verrucomicrobiales bacterium (assembly GCA_937893495.1). GTDB lineage: Bacteria > Verrucomicrobiota > Verrucomicrobiia > Limisphaerales > JAYPXF01 > CALBIE01. The sequence continues at coordinate 3,227 of CALBIE010000665.1, forward strand.
TCAAACAATTTCACGGAATTCACAAGGCGCATTGGGGCTTGCTTCGCATGCTGTCGAAAAAGTTTCCCTACGGCATTTTTTACCGAGAGACCAAATCTGAGATCCAAGTCATTGCCGTGCTTGACCTTCGCCGGAGGCCATCACGCTTGAGGAAACGCATCCGCCATCGTCAATAGGTTGAACCAAAGGGCTGACAAAAATCGTATGGATACAGGAAGCAACATCTGGCAGGCGACCAGGAAGAGGACGAGGGTTGAGAAGCGGCATGGCTTTGAACCACTAAGGCACAAAGGCGGATAAGGATTCGTTTCATTTTGTTCTTCGCGCCTGAAAGGGCTTCGGCAGTTAGCCACGTGGCATGGCAAATTTGCTCGCGAAATCTATTGTGATTCAACCTGTTCTTTTTGGTGTCGGTTTGGCGCCCAGCCCAGGGTGCCACTCGGTGGGTTCAGAACGTTTCCCCTTCTCGGCAACGTCCAGCGGAGACTTGTCGTCCCATTACGGAAAACAGCTCAGAATAGCACCCTCGGCCAACCGGCATTCCGCGATCTTGCGCTCGCCGGTCCTGCACGCCATCCAGAACGACCAATCAATGCCGTCCAGTTTCGGCGGATTCTTGCTTTCGGAACGCCCTCAATCCGGTCCATGAGCCCCAACGCAGCGGTTTCGCACAGTTTTCTTTTGGTGCCGCATTTCGCGTGCAACATAACATTGCCGCTCCCCGGTTCTCAAAATTGACCGCATCCCAAAGTGGCGTTCCACCATCCGTAACGGCGAAATGAATTTGCTTCCCGATTCGTCAGTTCGTTGGAACATTTCTCGAATCGAGAACCCATGAGTCGGAACGTCAAATTTCTGTACCTGCTCGCTGCCGTGTTCGCGGTCATTGCCAACGGCACCGGGATGGCCCAAAGCGCCGAAGCGGGCATCGTTCATCTGCGCCCGGAACCAACCGGATCCGTCGTCAAGATTGTTGCCGATGTATCTCCCGGCGATCTGGTTTCTCCGATCGCCGAAAAGAACCCCGCCAGTTGGCGCTTTGACGGAACGACAACCATTCTTTACAGCGTTCCGAGCAATTCGAAAGGATTCGAGTCTGATTTCACCTGGGAGGGATTCTTCCTCACTCCGAAGGCAAACCATTACCTCGCGGAAACCGGCATCGGAGACCGGCTGATTTCACAGTTCGCGTTTGAGAAAGGCAACTGGACACGCCTGGCGATCGGATTGGTCGGTGATCGAAACAACCAACCTCAATTGAGTGTGTCACTGGAGGGGTTTGAAGGTCGCACCTTTGGGATGGGCTATCGACCGGTCACACCGGACCAGTGGCACCACTTCGCCCTGGTTCACGAAGGCACGCCCGATGCCGCGCGAATCCACTGGTATCTCGATCATGAACGCGTCGGCGAGATACTGCTGGGTGGGCAGGCGAATCAAAACACGTTGCGACCACCGGGCAGCGCGCCCTTTACAATCGGTGCGAGATTGAAGGAGAACGGTGCCGTCAATCGCGGCTTCGACGGGTTCGTGGACGAAGTGCGCCTCACGCCGCGTCCGCTCAAGCCTGGTGAATTTCTGCGCACCGCGACGACGCCGTCCACCACCGTCAACACGGACGCGATGTTGCGAAACAAACGGGAATCGTTCTGGACACAACGGCACCGTTGGGCCCGGAAAGAAGCAACCGCCTGGATGCCCACGAACCATCCACCCAACCTGTTGTTCGGCTCAAACCAGAAGATCGATGACTCGACTTTTTTGCGCCGGTTGGCCCTTACGGTTTCCGGCCGGATTCCCACGCTCCCCGAAATCGAAGAGTTTCTCAATGACCCGCGCGCCGACAAACGGGCACGGGTTATCGACAAACACCTCGCTTCGTCGGAATGGGCGGACGGTTGGGTGGGTTACTGGCAGGATGTGCTGGCGGAGAATCCTTCAGTTGTATTCCCGACCCTCAACAATTCGGGTCCGTTTCGCCAATGGATTCATGAATCGTTTCGCGTAAATCTGCCGTTCGATCGCTTCGCGACGGAACTGTTGTTGATGGAAGGATCGGGTGGCAAGGGCACTGAGGACAGTCCCGCCAGCTTCGCCCTCGCGACGGGAAACGACGCGCCCATGGCCATGCGCGCCAACGTTGCCTTGAAAGCCTTTGCCGCCGTGGATCTCAAGTGCGCACGCTGCCACGACTCACGGATCGATCGATTTCGTCAGTCGGATCTGTTTCTTCTGGCCGCCTATCTCAACAACGGCGCATTGAAAATTCCCGCCACAAGTGTTGCAGCGGCGGCAAAGGGATCCGTTGTCAAAACGTCGCTGAAAGCCGGACAGACGATTTCGCCCAAAGGCCTCAAGGCCCATTGGTTGAACCAACCAGGTGATTCAACCGACCTGAACCCGATCAAGCCCGGGAATCATCGGGCGGAACTCGCCGCGATGATCACGTCCCCCCGCAACTCACGGTTCTCCGACGTTATCGTCAACCGGGTCTGGAAACGTTACTTTGGCAAGGGACTGATCGAGCCCGTTGATTATTGGAACAATAAGCCCGAAGCGACAAACGCGCCATTGCTCCGATATCTAAGCAGCTACCTTGTCCGGTACGACTACGACCTGAAGGCACTCGCCCGGTTGATTCTCACTTCACCAGCCTGGCAGATGCAAAAGGCCGACCAATCCCGCATGTCGGCCGAGCAACTGGTTGATTCACTGTTTGTCGCGGCGGGAAAAAAGTTTTCGGGTGAAACTCTGGGCGTCCACGCCACCGACCCTGGTTCAGCCCAACTGCCGCAACCAAACCGCAGTTGGCAATTCGCGGCGCTACCGAATGAACGGGATCGGCCAGCCCTGGGAATGCCGGTCAACCAGACAATTGTGGACGTCCTGTCCGCGTTCGGCTGGAAGGGCAGTCGCCAGCAACCGCGCACCGACCGGGAAAACATCACAACACCATTGCAACCGCTAATCTTGTTCAACGGCCTGGTGTCTCAACGCATCGTTCGGCTTTCCGATTCCAGCGCCATCACGAAATTGTGCCTTCAGGATCAACCGATATCACAATTGATTGATCGACTGTTTCTCACCGTCCTGTCGCGCCGGCCGGACATGACCGAACGCAGCTCATTCATCGCACTTTTGAAACCCGGGTACGAACAACGGCGAACGGGCAACGCCGCAACCACGCCGCCGCCGCTGTCCACCTTCCAACCCGACTGGCGCAAACATCTTCAAGCGGAACAAACGCAACTGATGCTGGCGGCTCAGCATCAGGTTGCCCTTGGCGAACCGCCCACCCGACGCCTCACCAACGACTTTCGCGAGCGGGTGGAAGATTGTCTCTGGGCCTTGATCAACACCCCTGAGTTTGCCCTGACACAATGAACGATTCATTGATATCCCGCCGACGTTTTCAGCAACAACTGCTCGGGTTGAGTGCGATGTCGCTCGGAGCCCCGACCGTGCGCGCTCTCCCACGCGGCCGGGCCCAATCCTGCATTCTCATCTGGCTCGGGGGAGGCATGTGTCACATCGACACATTTGATCCCAAACCAATGGGCAGCCCGGAAGAAGGGAAACCCGGTTCAGCCTATCGCGCCATTCCGACTGCGATTCCCGGAGTGCAGGTCTGCGAACATCTTCCGATGGTCGCGCGGCTGATGGATCGCGGGATTATCATCCGCACCTTGAACCATCCCCTCAACATCGACCACGCGGACTCGACGAACCTGATGAAAACGGGCCGAACACCCAGTGGAACGGTCGTCTATCCTTCGCTTGGCTCGCTCGTTTCCCACGAGCTTGGTCCTCGCGGTCAAGGAATCCCGCCCTACGTCGTGATGGGTTTTCCAAACGTGACGCGCGGGCCCGGTTTTCTCGGGGGACGCCATGGCTACGTTTACCTTACTGATCCCGATGCGGGACCAGTCGGGCTGAAACGTCCCTACGATCTCACCGATCAGCGCGAGCATCGCCGGAGGGAACTTCTGAATCTGCTCCGGGAAAAAGGGCGTGCCCGAAATTCGAACAGTAACGCGTGGCGCGATTACGATGCTGCTGTCGTAAAGGCCTACGATTTAATGCGGGGTCCGTTCTCGCGCGTCTTCAACCTCGCTGACGAACCGGCGATGCTCCGTGGAAGATACGGCGGAGCTTTTGGACAGCGCTGTCTCCTTTCGCGTCGACTGGTCGAATCAGGTGTCCGCTTCGTCGAGGTTGCCTACGACCTGAATTTCAAGAACGGCACCGGATGGGACACCCATCGGCACGGACAGGCCAACCAATATCTGCTTATCCGGGATTTGGATCAATCACTCAGCGCACTGGTCCGCGATCTTGAAATGCGCGGGTTGCTTGATGAAACCCTCGTCGCCGTTGCGACTGAGTTTGGTCGCCCCCCTGATTTCGATGCCCAAGGTGGCCGCGGACACCAATCTGCGACATTCAGCGTCGCCCTGTTTGGCGGAGGGCTGCGAACGGGTCAAGTGATCGGCGCGACGGACGATTTCGGTCGCAAACCTGTTGAACATCCCGTTTCTGTCCCCGACTTTCACGCGACCCTCCTTCACACGCTCGGAATCAATCCACAGAAAGAACTTTACGACGGCGAACGACCGATTCCGATCACCGACCACGGTAATCCAATCACGGAACTGTTTGGATGAAGCCCTCTGTTTCTGCTCAACCCGTCAGCGCCCCCGAGCACTGGACCAACCACCACACAAATTGAAAATGCACAAACAAACTTGCTGCCAGCATCAACGCCGACGAGAATGCCAAGAGTGGCGGATGATTCCCCAACTCTCACGAAGCGGCGCCTCAATCGAAAGTTGATCGTAGTCGTTGGACTAATTGTTTTTACGGTCGCCGTTACCTATCAGTCCATCTCAATTCTCGACACCGGTCCAAGGTTCCACATTGGTAAGCCGCTCCCTCTTGGCAAGATTGCACCTCAGATTTCCATAGACATTAATGCAGCTTTTATTGCGCCTGACGGCTCACTTTGGGCTTGGGGGAGAGCTTACGACCCCCCGAATTCACTGATGGCGGTGAATTTTCACGCAATTGAATCGCCCATCCTCATAAGTCCCCGAAAAGACTGGCGAGCCATCAGCGTTGGGGGAAGACGGGGTTACTGCCTTCGGAATGATGACACCCTTTGGGAAGTGAATTTGGGCCTGGCATTATTGGCGAACCTAGAGGGGACGTCAAATTCTGGAAAAGCATTTCGGCAGTTGGGTACGGAATCTGATTGGGCGGAAGTATCAGTAGGTCTCGGTCACATGTTTGCGCTGAAAAAGGGCGGTTCGCTTTGGGGGATGGGGGAAAATGAATGCGCTCAACTTGGCCTCGGACATACCGATTCACCGGTGACGAATCTGGTAGAAGTCCAGGAAGGGTCTAAATGGAAATCCGTGTCTGCCGGGCAATTATTGAGCTACGGTCTTCGAGATGATGGAATTATTATGCAATGGGGCCGATACGACCTTGGTGAGAATACACTGGTACCGACTCAGATTTCACCGGGCACGAATTGGGTGGACATCGCGACCGGTTCTCGCACTTTGGCCGCTTTAAAGTCCGATGGGACAATCTGGATTAGCGGGCTATTTGCTGAGCCTATCACAGGTAAGGCGTCCAGTTGGCCGGCTATTGATTTCTCGCAATTAGGCTCGGGGAGCAATTGGGTCGAGATCGTGCATGGAGGTATGCACACTTGGGCCAGAAGCGTTGACGGAAATTGGTGGAGTGGCGGGATCAACAGTTGCGGCCAACTTGGCCGCGGGTACCAGAGCAAGGGATCTGGAAATGGTTTCGAGGAACCTGCGATCCCACTTAAAAACTGCACACTCGCTGCAAATGGCATTACAACATTGATCTATGCGCCGGACGGCAGAATCTGGTCGGTTGGGGTTCGAGTCGGAGCGAAGAACAATTGGTCTCTCAAGGACAGGCTTTTGGCAGTGGCAAACGAAGTCCTTGACCGCTTTGGCAAGTCTAGACGATACGAAACGGGCTTATTACCATACGATGTGAAACCACATCTCGTCTGGCAATGGCCGCTCACCAATTCACCTTGAGTCACGACGGAAAACCTTTCAAACAAATCACCATCGCCAACCAAACCCTTCACGGGACCAAGTCACCTTGACCGAGTAACCCGCCACAAATAGCCTTCGTACTGATGAAGAATGTAATCCCGATCACACTGTT
>CALBIE010000666.1 GCA_937893495.1 uncultured Verrucomicrobiales bacterium
CTCCCTCTTTGCCGCCACCGCATGACTCCAAAATAACCAAACTCCAGGCGCAGGCGTCCCGCCTGCACAGGACGTGGCTCGCAACCAGCATCGACGGATGTAAAAACGGGTTCACCCGCCGATTACGATGAGCCACAAATAACACCAAGAGGCGCAAAGACGGGCGAGGAAATCGGCTCCGGCATCAGTTGTTCGACGCACCGCGTCGATGAACCTGTAAACGACCTCAGACCTGCCAGCGCATTTCTGATTTTGTGAGTTCTTGTATTCTTTCTGGCGAAAGAAGATTCCGGGATGAACGCTCGATTTATCCGGTTGACAATCGCAGGCACCTTCAAAGCCGGGGCGGCTGCGCCAAGGTGTCACCGCATGGCAACGGGAAAATCTCGACGATAACGCGGCGCCCGATTCGTGATGGCCACGATGTAGTTCTTCGTGCCCGGATAATCCATCTGCTCCATGAACTTGACCTGATTCGTCTTGCCGGCGCCTGTCAGCCACTTCAGCACCCGGGTACGGCCGGCATTGTAGTCCGCAAGGGCAAAGGGAACCGGATTGTCGGTGCCTTGATAACGCTTCAACAACCTGGCGAGATACCATGCTCCGGCAAGGGTGTTGGTTTGCGCGTCGATAATGTTCTCGTGATGAAAGTCCGGGATTTTTTCCGCCTGTGCCCATTCGTTGGCCGCGAGGTCTCGAATCTGCATCAACCCGATTTCGCCCGCTTTTCCACGGACTTCCGGTTTGAACTTGCTTTCCCGCCAGACGACGGCCTTCACCAGGGCCGGATCGATTCCGTATTTCTCCGCCGCAAATTTGATGCGGGAATCGAAACGGTTTTCCCGCCGCCACTGCAACCACAGGGCAAGCGCGAGCGCATCCACGAGGAGAATAACGGCGATCACGATTTGCCAGCGGCGGTTCACCCGCGTCTTTTAATCAAGAACGCAAACGACGTCGAGGATTGACGGGCACGGCTTCCCGTAGCGCAGGCGTCCCGCCTGCACAAACGTCCGGCATGTCAAAGAGGGCGTTCGAACAGTTCGTGCGCTTACAGGTCTGGCCGACACCGGGTGCAGGCTGGAAGCCTGCGCTACGCGACCGTTGCGACGCGTCTTGACTCGCCCGACGCCCGTCCGCGAATCTGGCTCCCGTGATCGCCCGTGTGACATTGGAAATCGCCCTGCGTCGAGAATTCGACTATGCGATTCCATCGGGATTGGCTGCGCAGATCGATGTCGGCACGCGGGTTCGCGTCCCCTTTGGCCACCGGGAGGTCATGGGCATCGTCACCACCCTGGTCGAGCATTCGTCACAAACGAATCTCCGCAGCATCGTGCGGGCCGTGAGTGTCAAGTCGCTCATCACGCCCAAGGTGCTGAAGCTCGCCCGATGGATCGCGGATTACTATTGCTGCGCGCCGGAAGTAGCGATGAAGAGTCTGTTGCCGGAATCAGTGCGCAAAGAGAAAGCCGGCTGGAAGCAACAGTTGCAGGTCACTTTGCTTCCTCATTCCGGTGAACTTCCGAAGCTCAGCAAGCGGCAGCAGGAAGTGCTCAACATTATCGAGGAGCATCGCGAAATCCCTTTGCAGCAACTTTGCAAACTGGCGGAGACAACGGCGGAAACTGTGAGGCGATTGGAGGACAAGGGTCTGGTTGCCATTTCCAGCGAAGTCAATGAACGCGATCCGTATGCCCGCGAAGTGATTGGCCGCACCGAGTCGCTGGTGTTGAACGCCGAGCAGGAGACTTCGCTGAAAAAAATTGTGGCCGCATTGGATTCAGATAACACCCGCGAGTCGCGGGTCGTTTCAGACATCTCGTCCGACACGGTTGGCGCGTTGTCTGTAACCAGCGAGATCGAGGCATCTGAAGCCTCGCTTTTTCCGACAGGTAACGTTTCTCATGAATCCGGGCTCCCCCTCACCCCATCCCTCTCCCCCAGTGGGGGAAAGGGTGACCGGAGGGCGGGTGCGGAAGCTCCCGAGTTGATATACCCGGAGGACGCAGGTGCTTCCCGTGCAGAAAACAAGCCTCCAGGCAACTCATCCCGCACTTTCCTTCTCCACGGCGTTACCGGCAGTGGAAAGACGGAGGTGTATTTACAGGCGATTGCCCACACTCTCGCACAAGGCAAGGGGGCTATTGTGCTGGTACCGGAAATTTCGCTGACCCCGCAGACGGTCGAACGATTCAAGGCGCGGTTCAGTTCGGGACCGTTGAAGACACTCGTCGCCGTCTTGCACAGTCATCTTTCCTCCGGCGAACGCCATGATGAATGGCATAAGATTCGCCAGGGTCGCGCCCGGATTGTGATTGGCGCCCGCTCAGCCATATTCGCGCCCATCGATCCGCTGGGGCTCATCATCGTCGATGAAGAGCATGAGAACTCCTACAAACAGGAAGAGGCACCGCGTTACAACGCCCGCGATGTGGCCGTCGTCCGGGGACAAATGGAAAACTCCGTCGTCGTACTCGGCTCGGCGACTCCGTCGATGGAAAGCTTCTATAACGTCACCAAGGGAAAGTACGGGCTGCTGGAGCTGCCGGACCGGGCTGATCACAAGAAAATGCCAATCGTGCGAATCATGGACATGCGCTCGGAGGGGCGAAAGGAAAAGGGCGTGCCCATTTTTTCGCACAAGCTGAAAGAGGCCATCACCCAGCGGCTCGAACGGAATGAGCAGACGATTCTTTTTCTGAATCGACGCGGCTATGCCACCTCGATGCAATGTCCAGAGTGCGGATTCGTCGCCGAATGTCCGAATTGCAGCCTTTCCCTCACCTACCATCGCCGCGATCAGAAACTCGCCTGTCATATTTGCGGTCACGAAGCGCCCGCGCCAACGGTGTGCCCGGATGCGAAATGTCGCAGTCCAGCGATTCGGTATGCCGGGCTGGGAACGGAGCGGGTGGAAGAGACGTTGGGGAAGCTGTTTCCGCACGCCCGCGTTCAGCGAATGGATTCGGACCTGATGAAACGAAAAGACGACTACCGCAAGGCGTTGAATGATTTCAAGGCCGCCAAGACGGACATATTGATTGGCACGCAAATGATTGCCAAGGGACTGCATTTCGAAAACGTGACCCTCGTCGGCGTTATCTACGCTGATCTCGGCCTGCACGTGCCGGACTTTCGCGCGGGCGAACGAACCTTTCAGTTGCTGACCCAGGTGGCCGGCCGGGCGGGACGCGGTGAAGTTGAAGGGGAGGTGTTTGTGCAATCCTTTTCGCCGTTTCATCCGGCCATCCAATATGCGCGCCGACACGACTTCGCCGGGTTTTATGAGCAGGAAATCGGGTTCCGCGAGGAATTGAATTACCCGCCGCTCTCGCGGATTGCCCTGCTGACTTTACGCGGTCGGAATGAGGAGAAGGTGAAATTCACCGCCGATCACCTGAAGCGCGAGGTGGAAAAAATGGCGGTGGAATTTCCGGACATGATCGTGGCTGGCCCCGCGCCGGCGCCGCTGTTGCGGGCCGAGACGTTTTATCGCTACCAGATCATGTTGCGTCTCGCGCAGATGAGCAAACTGAGTCGGAAGCTTGCGGAACTGACCAACGGATTGCAACTGCCGGATGAAATCCGACTGACGATTGACATCGATCCGACGAATCTGATGTGACTCCCGAAGCAGTGGAATGCACGCCCGGCGAATTGCATTCGTGACTGGTGCTAAGTTATAGCTTTGTCCGAGCTATCTTCAGCATTGAATAACTGACCATAACAAAAGTGACCGAAATGGCCGAACCCAAGATGATCAATTCCGGCCGGTGACCATTGATCGCCTCATACACGGCCATTCCTCCAAAAACTACGCTCGATAACACGAGAAAGGTGCCAGCAACTCGGCTACCCGCCTTCGAGTCGCGCGACACAGATTGCACAATCTTCTCCAACGCTTCCGCCCCTTCCAGACATTTTTCCGAACACACGGACCACTTTTCGGATTGTCTGGTTGCACACTCGCGACACAGTCCCTTGCCGCAATAGACGCAGGCTGCCACCGCATCGGCCTCCGCATGGTTGAAACATTTCATGGCGAAATCGGTCGCCGTCCCTGTCAATTACTCCGCACCGTATCGCCGACCTTTACATCGCCGCTGACAATATCGGCAGCGTAGTTGTTCATCCGCGATTGTTCGGAAACCTTGAGTTCGCCCACCTTCTTATCGGCGCGATAAACTCCGAGCAATGTACCGGCCTTGGGATTGCCCATCAGACCGCCTTCCACGACAACGTATTTGAGTTGCGGATTCACCAGCGCAATGTTGCCCGTGAAGACTTCCACCGGCTTGACCTCCACCAGATCGCCGGCGCCGCCTTTGCCGGTTTTGCATCCAGAGGTAATCAACAGTCCGGTGAGTAGAATCAGTGTCCAGCGCATAGAAAACGGCGTTACGATAAGGATGAACGCCTTGGCGTCAACGGTTAATGCCGCGATTAAAGCCGCAAAGGCGAACTTTGGCAATTACAGGATTACCCTTGGAAAGTATTTCGCATTTGCCGCGCGTCGTGGTAAACCATCCGCACTTGGATATGGAACCTCCTGAACTTCCCAATGTTACTGCGCCGGACCCGGCCACGGTCCTGCAATCGCTCCCTGACAAAGCCAGGCAAGTGGTCGCCGAGGTGGGCAAAGTCGTCGTCGGCAACGACACGAATGTCGAGGCCGCGCTTTATGCCATGCTCTCCCGCGGTCACTGCGTGCTCGTGGGGGTGCCGGGCCTGGCCAAAACACTGCTGGTGCACTGCGTCGCGCGCGCCATCAGCCTCAAGTTCTCACGCATCCAATTCACTCCGGATTTGATGCCATCAGACATAACGGGCACCGAAATCCTGGAGGAGGAATCCGGCACCGGTCATCGAAAATTCGTTTTTCAACCCGGACCCATCTTCACGCAAATCCTGCTGGCCGATGAAATCAATCGCACGCCGCCCAAGACGCAGGCTGCGTTGCTCGAGGCCATGCAGGAAAAGACGGTGACCGTCGCCGGCAAGCGTTACACGCTCGAAGAACCGTTCATGGTGCTCGCCACCCAGAACCCGATCGAGCAGGAGGGCACCTACCCGCTCCCC
>CALBIE010000667.1 GCA_937893495.1 uncultured Verrucomicrobiales bacterium
CGGTGAGCGAAGTGGAGAGCGCGAGGCCGACCAGCTGGAGCTGCGGCGCCAGCACCATCGTCTGAACCTGCTTCTGAGATAGATATAAACCCTGTTGGGCCATAAGATTTGAGCGAACGGAAGCAAGGTTAATGCCAACTTTCTATGATACACAAGAAGTAAGTCTCCTGAAAAATCGTGAAGAAGTCTTTTCCGAAAGAATTTGCTCCAGTTTCGACCTGTTTCTATGATTCCCGCGTGCCGGTCAAATTTACGATTCTAGGTAGCGGTTCCACCGGAAATTGCGCCTACCTTGAGACCGATCAAGTGCGTTTGTTGATTGATGCCGGGTTCAGCGGGCGGCAGATTCGTCGGCGCCTCGCCAGTATCGAGCGCACCCCTGAGTTGCTCAATGGCATCCTCATCACGCACGAGCACACTGACCACACGCAGGGACTCAAAACCATCGCGGCAAAACTTAATATTCCCGTCTATTGCAACCGTCTCACGGCCGAAGCGATCGACAGCCAGTTTCAAACCCGCCTCGACTATCGAGTGTTTGCCACCGGATCCAGTTTCGACATCGGGGACGTTGCGATTGATACCTTCAGCGTGCCTCACGACGCTTACGATCCCGTGGGATTTCTATTGAGAACGACCGCTGGAAACATCGGGTTCCTGACTGATCTCGGACATGCTACTCAACTCGTCGTGGAACGAGTCCGTCCGGCCAATTACCTCGTCCTGGAAGCAAATTACGACGTCCATCTTCTGCAGGCGGATACGCGGCGTCCCTGGCCAACCAAACAGCGAATCATGAGTCGGCACGGCCACTTGTCCAACGATGGCGCAGCCACTGTCGCAGAGCAAATTGTGTCCGATAACTTGAAAGCCATATTTCTGGGACATTTAAGTCAGGACTGCAATCGCCCCGAATTGGCAACGGATACCGTTCGCAAAAAGCTATCGGCAATCGGGGTAACGCACGTTTCCGTCACTGCGGCCGAACAGCATGAACCATTGCCGACCCTTTATTTGGGGCACGAATCGCCAGCAACGCTCTCCAAATAAACTGGTTGACGACCTCAGACAATTGGTCCACTTTTTTGCCCATGACCGATATCACTCACAATTCATTTGGGTTGTGCACTGCTGATTTCGATCTCCCTTTCACCTGAGTGCGCTAACGTCGAAGCGGCGTGGCCGCTTCCACCAACCGGCGCCTGATTCCGGCAAATCGGTTCGACCCGATTCTTTCCAACCCCCGGAGCAGATCCCCTGACCGCCCCTCGCGTTCCGATCAATCGTAAACACTTATCAATTTACCGTGATGAAAAGAAAAATGAAGAAATCCATCGGCCTGCTTGCCGTAGCTCTGCTCGCGGGCACACTTTCCGCCCGCGCTGCCACCGCGAAATCTCAACATCAGACAATCAACCCTGAGTTTCTCGAATCGAGCGCCCAACGGGATTTCATCGTCAATTATACGGCGAAAATCAACGACATCCCTGTCGATACAAGGAAACTCCGAGTTTGGCTTCCGGTTCCGATTGACTCAACGGTCCAGACCATCAAGGGACTGGCGTTTTCAAAAAGACCACAATTCGGTTTCGAAAAGAAGTATGGCAACAAAATCGCCTATTTCGAATTTGACAACCCGAACGGCTCCATTGAATTAACAATGGATTTCACGGCCTCGCGAAAAGAAGTCCGCATGGATCTCGATAAACTTGCGACGGACGGAAAGGACCGTAAAGGTGCCCACCAGGTCTTTCTGGAACCGGACGCACTCGTGCTCGTTGATGACGAAATGTGCCAACTGGCCTCCCGCATCACCGCAGGCAAAGAGACCACGCTCGACAAAGCCAAGGCCATTTACGACTACGTTCTCGGTAAAATGACCTACGATAAACAGCACGCTGGTTGGGGACTTGGCAGCACCCGCCACGCCTGTGATGTCGGGCTGGGAAACTGCACGGATTTCCACGCCTTGTTCAACTCCCTCTGCCGCGCCGAAGGAATCGCCAGCGGGTTCGAGATCGGGCTCTATCTGCCCTACGAGAAAAAATCAACCAGTCCACTCGGCGGTTATCATTGTTGGGCGCTGTTTCGTGTGCCGGGCAAATCCTGGGTTCCGGTCGACTGTTCCGAAGCGGACAGAATCCCGGAATACCGCGAACTCTTTTTCGGCGGGCATAGCAGCAATCGCGTGACGCTCTCGACCGGACGCGATATCACGCTCGTTCCAAAACAAGCGGGTTCCCTTTTGAATTATTTCCTCAACCCCTATGCCGAAGCCGACGGCAAACCGGT
>CALBIE010000668.1 GCA_937893495.1 uncultured Verrucomicrobiales bacterium
CTCCGATATGCACAATGAGTTGCATGACCGCTCCGACGGCAATTCCTTGGAGAATCCACGTGGATGTACGCATGGTCAGATGCTTACCAATGATTGTTGCGATAAAACGCACGCCCATGTGAAAAATACAGGCTCTTCTTGCATTTTCGATTCCTCTCCATTGCTTCCTTTCATCGGGTTGAGCCGAATCTACGCCCGCAACTCTCCAACCACAACTGGCAATTTGTTATTCCGTGTCGCGAGGGCGCGTCCGCGCACTGCCCCGAGTTGGCGAACCAAGGCGATCTCCGATCTGAACTCTTGGGACTATCAAAGGTAGTTCTTCGCTCAACCCGATCTAATGTTCCTGGCGAGGGCACCAGAGACAACGACCGAGGAGGGCGTGCTCCCCGGTGGTTGCGGTTGCTGACCGCGTAGCCGAAGTGAGGAGACGCAATTCCGAAATCCAGGGGAATCCGCCTCCTGACCTCGGCGGCTACGATCTCCATCAGTGTCAATCGGTGTTCATCTGTGGCTTCAATGTCTTTAAACTTCTTCACTCCGGTCAGGCACGGCGCAATCGTCTTGCAGTCCCGGGAATTCTTGAAACACTTTTTTGCGAATCATGAAATCCATCGGACCACTGATCCTGCTGTTCTCATTTGCCCTCAATACGTTCGCCGCTGCGCCGGAGAAGCCGAACATTCTTTTCATTCTTGCCGATGATGTCGGGCGCGAAGTGTTGGGATGTTACGGCGGCGAATCTTACAAGACTCCGCATCTCGACAAGCTGGCGGCGGGCGGATTGCGCTTCGAGCATTGCTACAGCATGCCGGTGTGTCATCCGTCGCGCATCGCCTTGATGACGGGGCGCTATCCTGCGCTGCTGGGCAATCCGAAGTGGGGCAGTTTTCCGGCGGCTGAAGAGGGGAACACATTTGCACAGGTGGTAAAGCGGGCGGGTTATGCAACGGCCATCGCAGGCAAGTGGCAGTTGTGCCTGATGAAGAACGACAAGCTGCAACCGAAGCGGATGGGTTTTGACGAGTGGAGTGTGTTCGGCTGGCACGAGGGACCGCGTTATCACGACCCGATGATTTACCAGAACGGCGAAGTGCGAAGTGATACGAAGGGCAAGTATGGCCCGGACCTGTACGTGGAATACCTCATCGAATTCATGGAGCGCAATCGCGAGCGGCCGTTCTTCGCCTGTTACTCGATGGCGTTGGCACATGACGTGACGGATGACATCGGCAAACCGGTTCCCTACGGCCCGGACAATCGCTGGCTGAGTTACGAGGAAATGGCTAACGACATGGATGTTCAGATTGGCAAACTCATCGCCGCGCTCGACTGGATGAAGCTGCGCGAGCAGACGCTCATTCTCTACACGACGGACAATGGGACGGCGGGTGCGTCGTATCTGCGTGTGGGCGAAAACGGCAAGTTTGAGCGGCCCAAAGTTTTTTCGTATTATCACGGGTCAATGGTGCAGGGTGGTAAAGGCAAGTTGAACGATTGGGGAACCCGCGTGCCGCTGATTGCGAACTGGCCGGGAGTGATTAAGCCAAAGCAGGTGGTGAGCGACCTGGTGGATTTCAGTGATTTCCTGCCGACGTTTGCAGACCTGACTGGGGGTAAGACGCCGAAGAACGTCGAGTTGAACGGCCAGAGTTTTGCGAAGCGATTGCTGGGAAAGGGCATCGCGCCGCGAAAATGGGCCTATTCCGAAAGTAGGGGCTCGGCGCAGTATGTGCGGACTCAGCGATACAAGCTCTACAACGACAGTCGGTTTTTCGATTTGAGTTCCGATCCCGAGGAGAGAAGGCCGATCAAAACCGGCACCGAATTAAACGACGCAATGATGGCGAAACGAGTGCTTTCGGCGGCATTGGCAAAACTCAAGCCGTTGGGGCGTGAATAACGGGGTGGGTTTTCGATCGGCGGAATCCACCAACCATTGGCGAAAGCGCCGGAGCGCGGCTCTCTGAGCCGCAGCATCGTTCATATTCCAAACCGCTTCCCAAATAGATTGCGCGCCTTCTGTCTGCGAAGGTTGCTGCGGGTCACCGACCCGCGCTCCAGACGATATCATCCCGTTGTGGCGCGTTCCCTCATTCGCAAATGATTGGGGAGGAACATCGGGCGCATCCGCACACTGCCCCCGTGCCGGAGCGCGGCTGTGTCGGAGACCAGCCGCAGCAGGTTCGGTCGTCGAGTGGTGTGGTGCATTCCAAGGCATTCGTCCGGCAGAGGCTGCTGCGACTGACCTTTCAGGCACAGTCGCGCTCCGGGGGCAGTGCGCGGATGCGCCCGGAACATCGCACTGTTTCAAATTGCCTTGCGAACTGGCAGGATGAACTGCGACTTTGCCGGCTTGGATTTTTGGCCCGACATCTCAACCAATGTTTACGCGGGCGCGCTGTGCGGAGCGTTTTGCATGGGTTTTTCCAAGACGGGATTTCCGGGACTGGCACTTGTCAACGTGCTGTTGATGGCCGAGCTGTTTGGCGCGAAGGAATCGGTCGGCATCATCCTGCCGATGTTGATTGTTTGCGACGTGACGGTGTATCCGATGTTTCGACGGTTTGCTTCGTGGCGGGAAGTCTGGCCCTTGTTGATTCCCATCGCGTTCGGCGTGGTCGCTGGCTACTTTGTTCTCGGCAACATCGACAACCTGGTCGCGCGGCGATCCATTGGCGGAATCATTCTCCTGATGGTCAGCCTGCAACTGTTGCGGGTCTATCATCAGTCGTTTCTGACCCATCTGCCGGACTCAACACCGTTTCGGTGGGGCAGCGGATTGACCATTGGAGTTTCGACCATGATGGCGAATGCCGCCGGGCCGGCTTATGCCATCTACTCGCTGGTGCGCAAGATGCCGAAGGAGCAGTTTCTGGGAATCGGCGCACGATGTTTTTTGCTGGTGAACATCGTCAAAGTTCCGTTCATGACCGATCTGGACATCATCAATCCTGAGTCGTTGCGAATCGATCTGGCCCTTCTGCCGGGTGTGTTTACGGGAATCCTGGTCGGCCGGCGAATCATCGCGAAGATTCCGCAGAAACTCTTCGAAATTCTGCTCTACGTCTTCTCCGTCGTGGCGGGAACACGGCTGTTGTTTTTCTGACTTGTCGGAAATCGGCCAACAGCAGCGGATCTGGATTGGAGTTATGCCGGAAAGGCTTTGGCCACGGCGGCTTTCATCTTGCCCAATCCCTTCCGGGCATTGTCCAGCGGATCCATTTCCCAGTAGGTCCGGTTGAAAAGTTCCAGTGAAAGAACCGGTGCGGCACCGGAAGCGGCGAAGCCCCGGAGAATATCGGAGATTGGTGCCACGCCATCACCGGGATAAACGCGGTCGGCGTCCTTGATGGTTTCGCGCGGCGGGTCTGCGGGATAATCGTTGAAATGAATTACTTGCATCGCCTGCGCGCTTAACAGCCTCAGACTGGCGAAATCCGAACCGCCCTTATAGATGTGATACACGTCACCAAGGAAGCAGGCCTTCGGATGTCCGGCTGCCACAGCCACGTAAATTGCCTGGCGAAGATTGCCGATTGAAACCGTGCCGCCCCATAACTCCGCCTCCGGTGTGACTCCCGTTTCGTCGCCGAGTTCGAGCACCTTGCGATAACGTTCGGCGGCACGGTCGAGATTCACCGGCGTGCCTCGGGTCGCGCCCGCCGGCGGGGCCGCAATGCGTTTCCCGCCGATCTGCGCGAGCCAGCCCATGTCGCGTTTCATGTCCTCCATCCCTTTGGCGCGTTTCGCGTCGTCATCCACGATCCAGTTGGCAAACCCGATGGCGCTCTCCACCGTGAGACCACCGTCCGTGATGCGCTTGCGCAAATCCTTCAGTTTGCCACCGCCTTCGACATATTTCTGAATCTTTCTCAGCCAGGGTTCGATGGCCTCGTAACCGGCCTTGATGGCGATATCCACTTCCTGTTCGATCGTGAGATTATCCTTCGCCCCGCGAATGGTGCTCATGTTCAGGCAATACTTGAACCTGGGTTTGCCCAAATGATGATCGGCGCGCACCGATTGAGGGCCCGGAACGGCCAGTGCAGCGGCAGTTGCGCCGCCGGTGAGTAACAAGTCGCGACGACTGAGAGAATTGGAATTCATGGGCGGCATCTTGTCAGTAACAGGCGGAGAAGCAATCCGAAGATTCATTCGCAAATACAGTTTTTTGATCTCCAACGTTGTTTGCACGCCGGCTTCCAGCAGATGTTTGGCTATTCCGGATCCGTGGTTCGGCATTGTCATCCATGGGCGATCTTATGCAGCAAAGGCAGGGGTTGAATTGTCGGTTACGCCCGGTCCAATTCAGGGACGAAGGAGAAGTTTCGCCGCCTTTACGATAATATCCTCAAGCAACTCAAACGTTCCCGGAGGCCAGACGGTCGCCGGCTGCGGATAATGGAACGAATCGGTGCGGGAACTCGAGTTATTGCTATGATGACCAATGGTTGCCGACCAGACCTTTCTCCGGCTCTCGATTTCATAGATTGAGAATTCAGCCGAAATCCGCCGGGCGACCGTGGAGCTTGTCTCGTAGTCAACTGAATCGACAGCTTTTCTTTTCTCCCCGGTATTCGGATCTTTCACGATTCGATAAGTCACCTCCTCGGATTTCGAGACGTTGAAGGTCGCCGTGCTGCAATTGAGATCGATCCAGGCCAGATACTTCGACGGTTCGTGCAATGATTCCAGTGCGATCCAGAGTTTCGGTGACAACATCCCGTTTTCGCTGAACCACTTCTCATACGATTCGATGTTCTTTCCGCCGAGTAATATCCGGGCTTCAGGAAGTCCTACGAATCTCATTTCCGGCCGTTCAGATTTCAACGCGCTTTCAAACCGAGTGCTCATAGTCTCCGCGACCGCATATTCGCCGCCTCCCAAAGCGGTCACTCCCGCAAGCATCATTCCACCGCTCGCCAGCTTGCTCACGTCAAAATCGCGCGACCGGGTAACCTTTGAACGCGGACTGGCGCATCCGCTCAAGAGGGCGATGACGCAAAGGAGTGGAAACGTGGTCTTCACTGTTTGCAGAATGGAATCAGGCGCGACAACCAACGGGCTGACTTCCCACGGGTGGCAATGTCGATCTACGGATCTAAAAAATTCTGGATCCGTAATCCGGCATCGCGGTTCGTGGAATCACCTTTCGACTACTCGAAGATGCCCGCAGCTTTTTTTGCGATCTTAATCCGCGGCTTCTGCGAAGCGGCCTGATAAATTGCCATTTCGTGGATGGACCAGAACAGGCCATTCACTGCACCAGTCTGGGTGATGCGCACGTGTTTCGTCGTCACTGGTGAGAAGGTTATTTCCGTAACAGGTTGCACCCCTTTGCCTTCGGAAATGGTCTTCGACCAATTCCTGCCATCATCGGAGATCTCCACTTTGAATCCTCGCGGATAGTCGCGACTGGAACTTGCGGAATCGATTCGGATTCCGCTGATGGTGGCTGTTTCGGGCAGTTCAATTTGCAGCCACATGCCGGGCACTTGCGATGTTTTTGTGTCCCAGCGACTGCCGAGATTGCCGTCAATGGCGCTGCGGGTTCCGCGACTGTTGTGGCTGGCGGACAGTTTCCAGTCCTTGCGATTGGCCAGCGGAACAGGAAAACTCGCCCGCAATTCCTCGACGGTGAACGGAACATTACGCCCATTGAGTTGTTTCCTGATGCGTTTGACATCACGCGCGAGAATTGCGGGTGCCCGATTACCAAAACTATTCCGGACGTAGCTGAGTGCCGAGGCGATCCATTCGTCGTCGTTGCTTTCCATCGGAACCATCTGCGCACCGTAGATCTTTCCATTGACCGGCCCGGCAAGGCCCTTTAGCACAACCGCGATGGGCGCGTCTTGATGTCCAACCAGGGTATCACTACCGACGAATGGCGGTGCCATGGTGACGCCTTTCGGCGCTCCTTCCATCTGCATACCCTTGCCATCCGGACCATGGCAGGCAAAGCACAGTTCTTTGTAAATGGCCTCACCGTGTTTAACGAGTTTAAGTTCGGCTTTGTTCAAGTTCGCGACCCTGGTTTTCGTGGCGGGCGGGTTGGCAATCTGATTGGCGATTTCGCGAACGCCTTTGGAAGAATGCGTCTTGGACAGTGAAACAGCGAGGTCCTTTGAGTCTTTCCATTTAAGCAGCTTGCCGGTGAGGTAAGCCTGAATCACGACGTTCGGATCTTTGTCTGACAACATCGTGCGGTATCCTGATTCGAGGGTTGTATCACCCGCCTTGATCAAGGTTTCACCGGCGCGAATCGCGGCGATGCGAACCTGCGGATTCATGTCCGCGAGTTTCCCTCTTACCAGCTCCGGACTCAGCGCGCCGAGCCCTTCAAGCGTCCAGATGGCGTGGGAGCGTGAGAGCGGATTCGCATGATCGCGCGCCATTTTCTCAAGGGCACTTGCGACTGACTTGTCGCCGTGCAGGATCAAAAGCTTTTGCGCGGTATCACGCCACCAGCCATTGGGATGCGCCAGGTGAGCCACGAGCGCTGCTGGAGATTCGTTATCCATCCGGGGTTGCGGACCCGGCTGAAAATCCTTGTGCGAAAGACGATATATGCGGCCTCGGCCAAAGTTTTTGTCGAGACCGTACTTGGCCACGACGGTGCGAAGATAACTGCCTTCGCGAACCCAGTTGCCTTCCTGAATGATGCCTCGATACATATCCACGAGGTACAACGTTCCATCGGGCGCGGTGTTCATGTTCACGACGCGGAAATTGGGATCAATGGATCGGATGAATTCGTCTTCGGTGAATGGATTGCGCAAATACGTGATGCCGTCCTTCACTTCAATTTTCGTCTGGCGAATGAGCCGGCCAACCGGCTCTGAAAAGAACAAATCGCCGCGGATGTCTTTCGGCAGACGGTCGCCACGAAAAATCTCGGCACCGCAGGTGGCGGTAAAGTGATTGAGAGTCAACTCATCGGGGCGGAACCGTCGTTCACCCCCCTGCACGTCGGGAATGGGCACGAGCGGATAAACCGTGGCGTAATCCGGCGCGAATTGATCACCCGTATTGAAGGCCCCGTACGCGATGGGGGTTTGAAAATTCAGGGGTCCGCGTTCGCCACCCGCATTGACGTACCAGGGTTTGCCGTGGTCATCCTGGGTGAGCCCCCACTGCCCACCATTGGCGGCGGTGGATTCCTTTAACGGTGGCTTATCGTAACCGTTCCAGCGCAATCGCCACGCGTTGTAGGTCATGTACATCCAGTTGTCCTGCGCCCAGATGAGGCCGCTCTGTTGATGTTCCAGATTCCCGCCGCGCTGCCCGCCGGCATACCAGAGCTTTTTCTCGTCTGCCACGCCATCCCCGTCGGTATCGCGATAAAGAAAGATATCCAGAGTGTCCGTGACATTGACGAGCAACTCTCCTTGGCGGAGTGGCAGAATCATCCGCGGCAGCAGAAGCTTGTCGATGAAGACCGTATGTTTGTCATAACTGCCATCGCCGTTAGTATCCTCGTGCAGGGAAACGCGACTCGTGGCCGCGTGTTCATCGGTCCCGTCAATGTCTTGCATGTAGGTCCGCATCTCGGCAACGAACATCCGCCCATTGCCGTCGAAGACCGCGACCACCGGCTCCTTGATGGCCGGTTCCGACAACACCGGGGTCAGTTTATAGCCATCGGGGAGTTGAAAAGTCTTCAGTGATTCCTCGACTGAAAGGTAGGGAACAGGGGGAAGGGCATACTTCGGGTTCGGCGCGGCGATCAGCCAGGTGGAACCGATTATCAACACGAGCCCGTTAATAGTTTTCATCATTATCCGCATGGAGCAATATCAGGACGTTATCAGACGGAATTTCATACCTCGTATTCTGACTTTTCGAAAGTTCAATTGACGGCAGATGGAAGCACTACCACATAATGGTTTCGGATTCATGGCTGCGATGCGCGAGGAAGGGAACCGTGGAAGCTACCCATGACTCTGGCAGTCATCTTCGCCCAATTGGTACAAGCTGCTTTTTCGCAAGAAGGTCAAGCGTGGCTTGCGCCGCAAGTCGAGTGCCGAATGCGTTCGGGTGCGTATAATCCGTCTGATTCTGCGTGAGCGACTCTGCATCGTGCTTGCGGAAAACATCGAGCAGGTCGAGCGTCGCATAGTTCAAGCCGGCCAGGGCGTTGTGAATTTGTCGATGTTCAACCTCGAAAAAGTAGTCGTCGAAGTCGGCAAGCGCCGGAAACACGACAACAACATTTCGGCGACCGTTGCAGTAGGATGCGAGTTTACGGAACTGTTCCTGCAGATCAATCTGTGCTTTCGGAGCATCGGGCATGTAACCAAACTGATTGTAAGACACGCCGGTAAACACGCGATGGAGGTAATCGTACAAATACGATTTGCTGAACAGACCGTAGTACGAGTGCCTAAATGCATTACCTTCGACGGAAGATTCTTTGAAATCGTTCAGGCAGTAGCCGACGATAACCAAATCGGGTTCGTACCGACTGGCCTTAACCCGATAATACTCGATTTCCTGCATGGTCGAGTAACCCGATACTCCGAAATTCATGACTTCAAAGTTATTGTCGGTGCCCTCATTTAACAACTTTTCCAGTTGTTTTGCGAACGTGTGCTCCAATTTCAGCCCGTATCCCCATACAATGGAATCACCCAGTATCGCTATTCGGAAAACGCCTGGATCCTTTTTGACGGCGAATTCGCGGTCGCGAAAACCGGCTGAATTGATTGAATAGATACCTGAAATCGCACCGGGTGTGGGTTCGTAGAATAGAATTGGATTTTCAGAACGCCGAAAGCGGGAAGCGATTTCGCGATTCCCGCGGGTGTAGGGCAGACGAGCGCCATCACCTCCGGCCACGCCGCCCATAATCGGGATTAAAGCGCATCGACGATAGGTAATCTCAAGCAGGAGTCCGCCCGGCACCGCGAACAGCAGCAAGGTCAGGGCCGTAAAGACGAGTTGCTTTTGCCACGAATAATTTTGCCGTGGCTTGTCAGACACTGCCTGGTTTGATGTTCGAATCAACATCGGGATTTACGGATGAGCGACCGTTTGTCAGATTGGGCACCTGATGGTTCAGGCTGCCCTCGTGTGGTGAATCTCAATTTATTAATGCAATCACACGAGATACCGAACTCAAAATCGCGAATGACTTTAATAATTGGGGCGTCGCGCGGACTTTTGTCAACTGGCAATCCGGCGGTCAATTGGGATCAACTCGACCTTTGGCGCAGATGAAATAAATGGTCGTTTGTTCAACCGACAGTTGTTGTTTGGGGCGCACGTCAGGCGGACACCGTGAACACGCTCGTGGGCTCTAATCGGTTTGTCCTCTTCGGCACCTTCGAGGATATCAAACTGCCTGCCCGTCTGTCCTGCCGGATCCCTTTGGCCGAACGCCGGGCAAATGCGCCCCACTACCGCGTACCATAGCATGGGATGGTTGGTAGTCTTGTTTCCAGCGGAGCTGAAACCGGTTCAAATGTGTCACGGAACGGCGTATTGCTTTATCCTCGAACCCGGCGGAGATTTTCTTTGCCGTCCGCTGGGTGAGGCGACAATATATTGAACGTGTTTCGCCCGTTAACCAGGTTCGAGCGGCGGAATGGTGGCGGGATCAAATGAACTCTGCGGATTCAAAATACCGGGCGTTACCAGTTTCTTTGTTCGTGGGAGGTGTGCTCGCGGTTATTCTCGCATTCGTGTTTCGCGCGTCGGATTCGGTGCCGTCTGGACCCTATCCGGCACCGAGCGTTCAGCCAAACGCAGCTGAGACGTCTTTCTCGGGAATCCCTCTTGAGCCCGATCGACCGAGGGCGAACCCAACTGGCAATTATGTCGGTTCGGCGGGATGCAAGGAGTGCCACGCCCACGAACACAGCACCTGGCACGCTTCCTACCATCGGACCATGACGCAGGTGGTGTCCTCGGCCGATCGATTGTACGGGGATTTCAATAACGTGACCGTCACCAACCACGCGACGGGACGCTCCTATCGATTGGATAAGCAGGATGGTCGGTTGCTATTCCATGCCGGAGACCATCCTGATATTCGGGTTTCCAGTAAGGAGGGATTTGCATTGCCAGTGGTAATGACGACGGGCTCGCATCACATGCAGGCTTATTGGTTTGCCGCTGGTGATGGCCAGACCTTGGGCATGGTGCCATTCGTTTATCTGCGGGAAGATAAACGTTGGATTCCAAGAAATGCGGCCTTTCTGCAAGCTCCCTTGGGTTTCGACTCCATGGAGCCCGGACGGTGGAACCATACATGTATCAACTGCCATACGACACCGGATCGGTACTCGACTGTTTCGACGAATGGCTTTCAATCGAGCGTGACGGAGTTCGGGATTTCCTGTGAAGCCTGTCACGGCGCCGGCAAGCCCCATATCGAGTTTCAGCGAAAACTGGCCGGCAACCCAAGTGGGTCGAGCGTTACTGGGGCCGGCGTAGATCCAATCGTCAACCCGAAGTCCCTTTCGTCGTCGTTGTCCAGTCAGGTTTGCGCTTCCTGCCACAGTGTCCAGACAGATTTGAAACCAGATTCCCCGCCCGTTGGTGTCGGTTTTCGCCCGGGTACTGAAATATCGAATTACGTCCACATTGTAAGGGGAACGGCGGAGTCTGCCCAACCCGAGAGTCAGGTATCTCCGCACTTGAAGCAGGAGATAATCAGTTCCCATTTGCACGATTATTTCTGGCCCGACGGACAGGTTCGGGTTGCGGGAAGCGAATACAATGGACTGCTCGAGACACCTTGCCATCAGCGCGGAAAATTGAGCTGTGTGAGTTGCCACACCCTGCATCTTTCGCGGCGAGACCCGCGATCTCTGGAAGAGTGGAGTGACGATTTGCTCCGATCGGGAATGCGTAAGGATGCCGCGTGTACCCAATGCCATGAGGCCGGGAAATACGCTGACATCAAGCACACCCATCATCAATCCGATTCAACCGGAAGCGAATGTCTGAACTGTCACATGCCGCACACAACCTATGGTCTGCTCAAGGCGATCCGCAGTCATACAATCGACAGCCCCAACGCCCTGACCAGCACGCAAACCGGGCGACCGAATGCGTGTAATCTTTGTCACCTCGATCGGTCATTGAGCTGGACCGCGGAGCACTTGACGGACTGGTTCGGGCAACCCAGACATCAAGTGGGCGGCGATTGGAATAATGTGTCGGCCGCTGTCCTGTGGAGCCTGACCGGAGATGCGGCCCAGCGTGCGCTCATCGCCTGGCATTTCAACTGGGAACCGGCTCGGGCCATCTCTGGCACTAATTGGTTTGCCCCCTATCTGGCGATTCTGGCGGGCGATGACTACGACGCCGTACGCTTTATGACCACGCGCTCTTTACGGCGGCTGCCCGAGTATGCGGGTCTGAATTTTGACTTTGTCGGCCCGGCCCCAGATCGCAAGCATGTCATTGAGGCAATCATGAAGCGTTGGTCGCAATCGAAAATCAACCGGAAGAAACTCCCTGCCAGCGTCTTAATCGACTCAGGCGGCGAGATCCGCGACCTGGAGATAAAACGGTTGCTTGAGAAGCGTGACCTGCGTCCTATGAATCTGGCGGAATAGGGATCTGAATATCTGCCAAATGACCAGGCCATTCTACCTGCTTTTCCAGCGGATAATGCGGGATCTCGCTTTTAGCAAAGCGGTATTCCAGCGTGTGGCATAAACGTTTCGACCCGCGTGTTTAATTCTACTTAAAGTCCGTGGCGGAAATGCGGATCTAAATTTTAATTCAACAAGGAACGAAATTGCGGCGGCACCGATTGAAGGTAATTCTGATTTTTTTAAAGTTGGCCGATCGAGGGACTTTGAGATTCTCTTTACCGGAAACCGGCATGGGCGACACTATCTGACGAATGTCAAGCAGACCAGGGCCGACAAAACAGAACTGTGTCAGAAGCGCCAAATGAACTTCGCGGATTCGAAACACCGGACTTTCCTGATTCCCTTGTTCATGGGGGTTGCGCTGGCAGCAGTCATTGCGTTTGTGTTCCGCGCCTCGGATTCTGTACCAACCGGAAGCTATCCGGCGCCGTTCGACCAGCGAGAGTTTTCCGAAACGTCTTCTTCCAGCATACGACTGGCGCCTAACCGTCCGATGGCTAAACCGACCGGTGATTATATCGGCTCAACCGGCTGTAGCGGATGTCATGCCGGAGAACACCGCACGTGGCACGCCTCCTACCATCGGACTATGACTCAGGTGGCGTCCACCGCAGATCGATTATTTGGCGATTTCAATGATGTGACTGTCACCAATCACGCGATCGGACGATCCTACCGGCTGGCAAACCGAGATAGCCAGTTGCTGTTTTTCACGGGGAATCATCCGCAGATTCCTCCATCTGGCGCTGAAGAGCACGCTTTCCAGGTTGTTATGACGACGGGTTCGCACCACATGCAGGCGTATTGGTTTGCCACGCCTCAGAATCAATCGCTGGGCCTGGTGCCATTCGTTTACCTGCGTGAGGATAAACGTTGGGTACCCCGCAATGCCGTCTTTCTGACCCAGCCGTTTGACAGCGATTCGTTTGAATTCGGGCGCTGGAACGATACCTGCATCGGTTGCCACACCACCCCGGAGCGTTACACCAAAGAATCGGCGAATGGATTCGAGTCCCGCGCGACTGAATTCGGGATCTCTTGCGAAGCTTGTCATGGTCCAGGTAAGCGCCATGTTGACTATCAACAGGCGATCGGGAATCGCTCCGGGACTTCACCGGCCATCGCAACAGGGAACGATCCGATCGTCAATCCGAAGTCGATTTCAGCTTCGAAATCAAGCCAGATTTGTGGATCCTGCCATAGTATTTCGTTTTCATTGAAGCCAGGCAATTCGGTCATCCATTCCCGTTTTCTGCCGGGCGAGGAATTGTCGAATCATGTCCATGTCGCCAGAGGAACTGTAGATTCGGCACGCCATCAGAGAGCTGTGCTTTCGAGCCTCAGTCCGGAAGACATTGCCGCCGATACGCAGAATCGTTTCTGGCCCGACGGGCACGTCCGCGTTTCTGGCCGCGAATACAATGGATTGCTCGAAACGCCCTGCCATCAGCGCGGAAAATTGAGCTGTATAAGTTGCCACACCTTGCATCCCTCGAAGCAGAATCAGCAAGCTCTGGTGGAGTGGGCCGATGACCAACTCCGATCGGGAATGCGTAAGGATGCCGCGTGTACCCAATGCCATGAGGCCGGGAAATACGCTGACATCAAGCACACCCATCATCAATCCGATTCAACCGGAAGCGAATGTCTGAACTGTCACATGCCGCACACAACCTATGGTCTGCTCAAGGCGATCCGCAGTCATACAATCGACAGCCCCAACGCCCTGACCAGCACGCAAACCGGGCGACCGAATGCGTGTAATCTTTGTCACCTCGATCGGTCATTGAGCTGGACCGCGGAGCACTTGACGGACTGGTTCGGGCAACCCAGACATCAAGTGGGCGGCGATTGGAATAATGTGTCGGCCGCTGTCCTGTGGAGCCTGACCGGAGATGCGGCCCAGCGTGCGCTCATCGCCTGGCATTTCAACTGGGAACCGGCTCGGGCCATCTCTGGCACTAATTGGTTTGCCCCCTATCTGGCGATTCTGGCGGGCGATGACTACGACGCCGTACGCTTTATGACCACGCGCTCTTTACGGCGGCTGCCCGAGTATGCGGGTCTGAATTTTGACTTTGTCGGCCCGGCCCCAGATCGCAAGCATGTCATTGAGGCAATCATGAAGCGTTGGTCGCAATCGAAAATCAACCGGAAGAAACTCCCTGCCAGCGTCTTAATCGACTCAGGCGGCGAGATCCGCGACCTGGAGATAAAACGGTTGCTTGAGAAGCGTGACCTGCGTCCGGTCGGCCTTTTGGAATGAATCTGCTTCGCCGCCGATCCGCTAATCAAAGGGGCGTCTGCGTTCGCGCCAATCTGGCATAAGGTGGTGGGCTCGTTAAAATTTTGGTAATGTCCGTCCATCGAACAATAACAATTCTTTCAAAACACTCATGAAAAACACCGCCTGCTTATCACTCTTCATCCTTGCTGCAACCGCAATGGGTCTACAATCGGCACCGCGACCGAAAGGCGAACCCACCAACGCCGCAGAAGCTGCCGTGCAAAAGGCGGCTGCAAAGAAGGCGCTGGATGCGAAGTATGCCGCACTCGTCGCGAAGTTGCCACCAAACCAGCAGTCATGGGAACGGGTCCTGCAGGAGAACCTCGGTGGTTTTTATCTGCCCATTCACAAGCGCCAGAAACTAGCCGGCCAGTCCAATGCCTGGGACTTTGTAGCTGACGATTCGAATCTGCCGCGAGTCCTTCTCATTGGCGATTCCGTCTCGCGCGGCTACACGCAGGCGGTGCGCAAGACTCTGGCTGGCAAGGCCAACGTGCATCGCGCGCCGGCCAACTGCGGACCAACCGCCACCGGTCTGAAAAAGATTGGTGTTTGGCTTGGTGACGGGAAATGGGACTTGATTCATTTCAACTTCGGTATCCATGACCGCAACACGCCGCTGGCCGACTATTCCCAGCGTCTGGAACAAATCGTCGAGCGCATGAAGCAGACCGGCGCGAAACTTGTATGGGCCAGCACCACTCCGATTCCCGACGCCCCGGCGAAGAAACAAACCGCCGCCTCCATCGTCGAACGAAATGGAACCGCCGCACGCATTATGAACAAACATGGTATTGCGACTGACGATCTATTCACTGCCATTACACCCCATCTCGCCACACTGCAGAATCCGAACGACGTGCATTTCAATGGCAAAGGTTACGACTTCCTCGGCCAACAGGTTGGTAAGGCCATTGAAGCTGCTTTGAAGTGATCGGAAGACTACGAGAACGACCTTGCATGAAGCGCTTTTTCCTATTCCCGTTTGCCAGTCTGCTGCTGGCTCCTTTGGCGGCCTTGCCTCCCGATGGCACGGTCGTCAACGAAATGCATGGCGGGCAGAACATCTTCATCTACGCGGACCAGGCCGGCGGTCCGACTGATGCCGTTCGAATCAGCGGAAACGTCAACACGCCGAAGTTGGTGCCTGCTCTTGTGGATTCCAAAGCGTCCAATGTGAAAACTCCGTACCGACCGGACAAAGGTGGTGTGGTTCTCTCGTTTGATGATCGCAATTTCAGCGACTGGCTCGAAGCGATGCCACTCTTCAAACAATACGGCGTGAAAGCCACTTTTTTCATCAGTGGCTCCATCGATTCCACGGCGTTGGATGCTGCTCGAAAACTGCAGCGGCGCGGCCATGCAATCGGAGCTCATGGCCTCCATCATCTGAAAGCAGTTGATTACTCCAGAAAGCATTCGGCGGAGGATTACGTCCGCGCCGAAATCCTTCCCCAGTTGAAAGCTTTCAATGCGGCGGGAATCACGCCGAGCTCGTTTGCCTATCCCAGCAGCCAGGACGATGGTAACACAGATAGGGTACTGCTTAAGAGATTCCGCCATCTCCGAACGGGTGGGGCCATGGCAGCGGGAGAAGAGATCCGGGGCAAGGATATCTTTTACGTGCCGGCCAACAAAACCAGCACGCGCGGATGCCTGCACGGCAAGGGAATCGACTACGCGCCCAGCATGAACGACCGCACCTTTGAGCAACTTGATGGGGCCCTCGAGCGCGCGGCGCGGAACAATGAGATTTTAGCGCTTTATGCGCACGGCATCGCCGTCTCGAAAAGGGGCCATCATGTCACGCCCAGGGCGCTTGAGCATATATTCCGAAAAGCTGAGGAACTGCGCCTGCCCTTCTACACGTTCGATCAATTGCCCTGAGCGAGACCGCGATTGGTATTGAGAAGGAGTTCAAATTCGTCACGTCACCAGATTGTTCGTCAGGTAAATACTTTTTGGGAGTCGTTAAAGCCGCTCTCAGGAGATTGTGTTTTTAGAATCTTGGAGGTGTCAAAGCCGGCCACCATGGCGGACTTGTGCCGTTCCGCCGGGTCCAGGAAAAACTGTTAAATCGGTCGAGTGCGAGTGGCTGTAAAACCGGCCACAATAGATCTGTTGCGAACCGTCGTTGGCTATGGTAGCAATTCAACCGCGACGGTGCGGGTGTAGTTCAATGGTAGAACGGCAGCTTCCCAAGCTGCACACGAGGGTTCGATTCCCTTCACCCGCTTAC
>CALBIE010000669.1 GCA_937893495.1 uncultured Verrucomicrobiales bacterium
TTCATCTTTGGCCTGTCGCGCGAGTTCCCAATTGAAGACAGACCCCGTGCCACCCCGTTTATCAGGATGAAAACTGTCGAGCAACCACGCGTCCGCATCCACGAAATCAGAGAGTTGCTTCAAGGTATCGGGTCCCTCCATTCGAAACACCTTGATGACCTTGAGCGGCGAGAAACCCCGGCAGAACTCCGGCGATTCGTCGCCGTGAAACTGGAGCGAATTGATGCCGGTTACGGAAATCGTCTTTCGCACGGTTTCCTCATTCGCATTCACGAACAATCCCACACGACCCACAAATGGCGGGAGGTGTTTGGTAATCTTCGCAGCATTTTCAATCGAGAGATAGCGCGGGCTCTGAGGATAGAAATTGAACCCGAGTGCGTCGGCTCCGGCTTCGACGCAGGCCATGGCATCGTCGATAGAAGTGATACCGCAGATTTTGACTTTAACCGGCATACGTCGTGCAGACTATTTGAAAAACTACCACGGATTGCAATGCGAAATCCAGGAGCCCAGTGGGAGGAGGCGCATTCAGGCAGAGTCCCGGCGCGCGGCTACGCCGCAGAAACGTCCACCAACAACCTTCGTCACCGAGATACAGAAGATTTCTGGAATGCAACGCTTCGGCGGACTGAAGTCCGCGCTCCCGAGTTTCTCCCTGTCCTCAGACTACCGATCGACTTCGCCCAGCACGATATCGATGCTGCCGAGAACGACGACCACGTCGGCAATCTTTTGTCCGAGGCACATGTCTTCGAGCACGGTCAGGTTGACCAGGCTGGGCGGCCGCACCCGATACCGATACGGCTGCGGTTTGCCGTCGCTGATGAGGTAAAAACCCAGTTCGCCCTTGGGCGATTCAATGCGACCGTAACATTCGCCGACCGGGGGCTTGAATCCGCGAATCTTGGCTTTCGGATCAATGATTGGTCCGTCCGGAATCTTGTCGAGTGCCTGTTTGAGAATATGCACTGATTCGTGCATTTCCAGAACTCGAATCATGTAGCGGTCGTAAGTGTCGCCGTGATCGCCCAGTGGAACGCGAAACTCGAACCGGTCGTAGATCCCGTACTTATCCACCTTGCGCAGGTCATAATTGACGCCGCTGGCCCGTAGCATCGGCCCCGTGATACCGGCATTAATCGCGAGTTTGCCGGACACTTCCCCGACTCCCTGCGTTCGCGCCATCAAGATTTCATTGGAGCCGAGGAAATTTTCAAACTCATCGAGAAATCGCGGGAAATCATCAACCACTGCCCGCGTCTGCTCAAGCCAACCGGCAGGCAAATCGCATCGACAGCCACCAAACCGCATGTAATTGCACATCATGCGCGCGCCGGTCAGCGATTCAATCAGGTCGAGAATCTTTTCCCGCTCACGGAACGCATACATCAACGGCGTGCCACTCGCACCCATGTCCTGCACCAGAAAACCGATCAGGCACATGTGATTGATCAACCGCGTCAGTTCCGCCGTGATGACGCGGATATACTCGGCGCGCTCGGGCACGTTCAAACCCGCGAGTTGCTCCACGGCCAGCGCGTAGGACCAGTTGTTGGTCAGAGAACAAAAGTAATCCAGTCGATCCGTATAGGGCATCGAGGCAAGATAACTGACCCCTTCCGCGATCTTCTCGTGGTTGCGATGCAGATAGCCGAACACCGGTTTCAATTTGACAACCGTCTCGCCATCCAACGCGACGTTCATCCGGAATACGCCATGCGTCGAGGGATGCTGTGGTCCCATCGAAATCTCGAGAAGTTCACCCTCGAGTTTCGGAGGTTTGGCGTCAAAGAATTCGGTGTGCCCGTGCCGTTCTGAAGCGGTTGCCAGGGATTCCATCATGCGACCCCCCCTTGCGCCTGGTTTCGAGCCAGCACGGTATCATGCGCCGTCGGCTCGTACTCGTAATCGTCCGGATCCACGTAATCTTTTCGCATCGGAAAGTCGGTGAACTCATCCCACATCAGCAATCGGCGCAAATCAGGATGGCCGTCAAATACCACACCGTAGAGGTCGTAGATTTCGCGTTCCTGAAATTCGCAACTGCGCCACACCGGCGTCAGGGAGGGCAACGAAACATTCTGTTCCCGATCTTGCGTGCGCATGCGGATAATCAAAGGCCCTTTGCGTTCCGCCATCGAGTAGAGATGATAAACCGCCTCCAACCGACCCGGATGAACAACTTCCGTCACCTCCTCGATCTCCTGTTGTTCCCCGTCCACGTCTTTCATGACCTTGTTCTTCACTTGCTCGACCTGATCAGGATAATCAACTCCTGTCGCATTCGAGCAATAGTCAAAACCCAGATTGTCGCGCAGCAAACGCGCGATTTTCAATCCCGCCTTTGGATCGAGCAGGAGCGAGTGTTGCGCGCAGGGACTGGCATTGGAAATCAACTCGAGCACCCCGCCGGGAACCGCAACATCAATCTTCGCTTGAATCTCTTCGACGTTCTCCATGGCGTAAACAGCTAGCCGACCTTCACTGGAACGCGGGGCTTCCACAAGTCACCGTTCTTAGTGGGTTCCAAATCGTGTTGTCCGAACTTCGGAACGGGAAACTCGCTGGGTTCATCCTCGTGCATGTGCCGGGGACGATTGGCACCGCGAATCGGTTGCGCGTCAATCTGGCGTTGCAACGTCATGAATGCGTGAATCAACGCTTCTGGTCGCGGCGGGCAACCGGGAATATGTACGTCCACTGGAATAAAGCGATCGATGCCTTTAAGAACATTATAACCCTGCTTGAAGGGTCCGCCTGAAATCGCGCACGCGCCCATTGCAATGACATACTTCGGTTCGGCCATCTGGTTGTAGAGCCGCACAACCTGGGGTGCCATTTTCTTGGTCACGGTGCCGGCGACAATCATCAGGTCAGCCTGTCGGGGTGAGGGCCGGAATACCTCTGCGCCAAACCGCGCCAGATCGTATCGCGCCATCGTCGTGGCAATCATCTCGATGGCGCAACAGGCGAGGCCGAACTGCATGGGCCAAATGGAATTCCTGCGACCCCAATTGTAAGCCAGACGATCCAGTTCCAGGAAACTGGTCATCCAGATTCCCTCTTTCTGTAGTTCGTTTTTCAGGCCTTCATCCATGGTATCAATCTCATCCTTTCACCGACCAAAACTATTTCCATTGCAGTATCCCTTTAAGCCAGGCCCAAACCAGCCCCTCAGCCAGCAGCAGAATAAACAATGCCATTGCCAGAAACGCGCCGACGGAAAGGCCACTGAAAGCCACCGCGAAGGGAAGCAGAAAAACCGTCTCTACATCGAAAATCAGAAAGATGATGGCATAGAGATAATACTCGGACTTGAACTGCACCCAAGCGTCACCGGTTGACTCAACACCACATTCGTAGGTCGAGTTTTTGTCAGGACCGGGTTTGTTCGGTGAATAGAATTTCGCCCACAGATAAGCCAATCCCAGTGGAATCAACGGGAAGACAATGGCGACGACCAAAAATACAACAAGGAACTGATAGGAAGAATATTCGCCAGTCATAGGAGCTCGAGTTAGCCGCGTTAATTCTGGCCGACGTCGTGCCTTTGCAAGCCGACTTCATGAGCGATGTCGTCAAATTCCTTATGCCCCACGTCGTCCAGTTGTTTGCCACGCTCCCTGAGTTTCTCGTTAATCTTGATGACCTTCTCGGTCATGACCTCGTGCGTTTCATGCGACCCACCAACGAGCGCGAAATTATCACCTTTCGTCACCCGTTTGTGCCCGTCACTGTCCAGCCCGACGCCCAGCATCATCGCCTTGCCGCTCTCTTTCGCTCTACCCATGGGAACAAACTAGCGATTGACCCCAAAAGCGCAAGATTCAATCCATTCACTCCCTCAATAATCCAACGAGTTCCCGGAAATCTCCGGCAGAATCCCAGTGTTGACCAAACTCAAACCTATCCACATTGAACGCCTCTTTCCACCCCAACGGCCGTGATCGTTTCGGAATATTTGTATCTCGCCCGCATACGTTGAAACGAGCGAAAGCGGAAGCATCAGGGTGCCGTCAAC
>CALBIE010000670.1 GCA_937893495.1 uncultured Verrucomicrobiales bacterium
CGAAGGGGCGGCAATTCGATGGTGATGACGTTCAATCGGTAATATAAATCCTCACGGAATTCACCTTCCTTGATCCGCTCTTCCAACGCTTCATTCGTAGCCGCCAACACGCGCACGTTGACATGCACGGTATTATTGTCCCCCACCGCGCGTACTTCGCGCTCCTGCAGCACCCGCAACAACCGACTCTGCAACACCGGCGACATGGAGCCGACTTCATCAAGAAATATCGTTCCCCCATCGGCTTCCTGAAACAGCCCCTTCTTGTCGGCAATCGCTCCGGTAAACGCACCCTTTCGATGCCCGAACAGCTCCGACTCCAGCAGGTGCTCCGGCAAGGCGCTGCAGTTGATGGGCACGAACGTGGCAAACTGCCGTTGGCTGTTGAAGTGCAACGCCTTTGCCACTAATTCCTTGCCCGTCCCGCTCTCGCCGCGAATCAGCACCGTGCTGTCCGTGCCCGCGACGCGCTCAACCATCTTGAACACCTGGTTCATCGGTTCGGAACTCCCGATGAGCTGGTTGAATCTGTACTTCTTCTTGAGTTGTTTTTTAAGATAAATGTTTTCGGAGATCGCGTCATTGTAAGTCAGCGCCCTTTGGACCGTCAGTCGCAATTCCTCCAACTTGAACGGCTTCTCCAGATAGTCGTAAGCACCCTTTTTCATCGCCTCGACCGCCGTTTCAATCGAGCCATAGCCGGTCACAACTATGACGGTCGCCGGCGGGTTGATTGCCCGCGCGCGGCGCAGCATTTCCAGTCCCTGAGCGCCGGTTTTGTCGAGATAAAGATCGGTGATAACCAGTTCCGCGCCGCTTTCCTCCAGCGCTTCAAACGCCGGTTCGGCGGCGGTGAACGGCATGACCTCATGACCCTCCGCACGGAGCATCTCGGTGACGATCTGCACCATTGTCACTTCGTCGTCCAGCAGCATGACCTTTGCCATGCGAAAAGCCTACGGGCTGCGGGCGATCACTGGCAAGTGAATGATTGTTAACGGCGATTTACAAACCATGGCGTTGGCATGAGCCCCGGCGCGAGTATCGGCGGCCCGCCGGCGACGGAATCGCATTTGCCAATCCGCGCCCGGATTACCCGCAGCCAAATCAGGTTGGCGACACTTGGTGCAGGCTGGAAGCCCACGCTACGTGGCGCAGGCGTCTCGCCTGTGCTGCGCTTCCATCTGCCAACCCGGGCAAGCGGATTATCCCACCAAAGTAATCTCACCCGATATGCGCGGGAAACTTGCTGCGGAAACCAGAGCCAAACCATGAACCGTTTCGGCCGGAACCATGCAATTGGAGCGGCGGGAGCGCGAAATTAATTCCGCGGAAGCATCCACTTTTCACCAGCGTTCAAGCACTTTCCCTTTCGTCGAAACCCAACACTATTTCGTGGTTCAGAACCACCCATCGAAATCCTTGGAAGCCAATTGGCAAATCCACGTTGCCGCGGAATAAATTCCGCGCTCCATCTGCATTGTTCCGGTTCAGATTGCAAGGCCGCCCCACGGATTCCGATTCAATTCACACCCCTTTTCACATCCGTGGGTCGGCTTTGCAATCTACGGGGAATCTCGTCGTGAATTCTCTCCCATACTGAACGATCATCCATTGTCCGGGTTTGCCTTTGACGTTTTCCGTCGGCTAACATCCCTTCAATGCACCGAGTCATGCGCCAGATCGCCACCGCCCTTCTGCTTGTCGCCGTTTTTCAATCCGGTTGCCGGTTTTCGCCGTTCACTCGCACGCCGACACCCACGAAAGGCGCGACGTTTGCGACCGAGAAACTCGCAGAGTTGGACGCGGAGATCAACGAGGCCATCGCCGAGGGCAAGCTGCCGGGCGGGGTGCTGCTGATTGATCATCAAGGTCAGGTTCATCAAGCGAATTACGGGAATCGCGCCGTCCTTCCGAAGATCGAGCCCATGACGTTCGACACCATCTTTGATGCCGCCTCACTGACCAAGGTCATCGCTACCGCACCCGCAATCGCGAAGCTCATGGAAACCGGCAAGATTCAACTTGATGCGCCCGCACAGAATTACCTGCCGGATTTCAAGAACGACGGCAAGGAAGCCATCACGATTCGGCATCTGCTGACGCACACGTCCGGTCTGCGACCGGGATTGGGCAGTCGCCCGGAATGGTCCGGCGTGGCCAAAGCCATCGAATTCGCCTGCGGCGAAAAACTTCGCACACCGCCCGGAACGAAATTCACGTACAGCGACATCAATTACATCCTGCTCGGTGAAATCGTGCATCGGGTCAGCGGGCGCGACTTGCACCAGTTCACGCGGGAGGAGATTTACCAACCACTGAAAATGACCCGAACGGGATTCCTTCCGAACGAAAAACTCCGCCCACATATCGCGCCGACCACAAAGCAAAAGGACGGCTCGATGCTGCGAGGGATTGTCCACGACCCGACCTCGCGGCGGATGGGCGGCGTGGCCGGACACGCGGGATTGTTCACGACGGCGGACGATCTGGCGAAATTCGCCAGGATGTTTCTCGGCAAAGGGGAATTGAATGGCGTTCGCATCTTCAAGCCCGAGACCATCGCACTGATGACGAGCGTCCAATCGCCCGCTGCCCTGAAGGAACGGCGTGGTCTTGGATGGGATATTGACACGGCCTATAGCGGACCACGCGGCCAACTCTTCCCGGCTGGTTCTTACGGTCACACCGGCTGGACGGGCACCTCCATCTGGATTGTCCCGCAAACGAAGACGTTCGTCATCTTTCTGTC
The DNA here is from genome assembly GCA_937893495.1 of uncultured Verrucomicrobiales bacterium. Lineage (GTDB taxonomy): Bacteria > Verrucomicrobiota > Verrucomicrobiia > Limisphaerales > JAYPXF01 > CALBIE01. The sequence goes on from CALBIE010000670.1 coordinate 2,753, forward strand.
CAACCGAAATCATCCTACGGAGAGCGGGAGCGTCGTGCAATTGCGCAAACGCATCAGCACCCTCGCAGCCGAGGCGATTCGCGGGATTGATTTCACGAAAGCGACATCGCCATACGCCATCAACTTTCCGGTCAAAGAAACGTTGGCGTCGAATAAAGTCCTTAACGGCATCGATGTCTTGAAGCGCCAAAATTTCGCGCCTTTGAAGGGAATGAAAGTCGGTTTGATTACCAATCACACGGGACGCGACCGGAAAAACAACCTGACGATTGATCTGCTGCACAAATCGGTTGAACTGGATCTGGCTACTTTGTTCAGCCCGGAGCATGGTATCCGCGGCGAATACGACGCAAAGGTGGACGACAGCGTGGACAAACAGACCGGTCTTCCGGTTTACAGCCTGTACGGCAAACGACGTTCACCCGCTCCGGAACAACTTGCCGGACTCGACGCGCTGGTGTTCGATATTCAGGATATCGGCTGTCGCTTTTACACTTACCTTTCCACAATGGGACTCTGCATGGAAGCCGCCGGAAAAGCGGGCGTGAGGTTCATTGTGCTGGATCGGGTGAATCCGATTAACGGAACGCAAATCGAAGGGCCGATTCACGTGAATGATTCCGTGTTCGTGGCGTTCCACAAGACACCCTTGCGCCACGGAATGACCGCCGGCGAACTCGCGGGTATGCTCAACGAAGAGCGTGGTTACCAGGCCAACCTCACCGTCATTCCCCTGGCCGGCTGGAAACGCTCCATGTGGTTCGAGGACACCGGACTGCCCTGGCGAAATCCCTCG
>CALBIE010000671.1 GCA_937893495.1 uncultured Verrucomicrobiales bacterium
AGGCAGTTTGTCACACCTTTGGCCTGTTGCCGGTGAGTCTGAGTCCTTTCGTTTTTCAGTTGGCTGGCGAGGTCTATCTCGTCGGCGCGTTGCTGCTCGGCATCATGTTTTTGTGGACGGCGAAACGATTTGAGCAGGAATTGACGCGGGCGAGTGCCCGGCGGTTGTTCTTCGTCTCCATTATTTATCTGCCATTGCTATTGGGATTGCTGGTTTTGGACAAAATATAATAAGATTTGGATAACATGCGGTTGACACTCACGATTGCGACAAGATAGAACCACGGCCTTGTTTTTCGAGTGCGACACGCACCATAAATAATAAGTCATGCAGGCAACGACTCATCAAACTGATCATCAGGAACATCATGCACACCATGATCCTGGATTTTTGCGCGGCTACGTCTTTTCCACGGACCACAAGATCATCGGAATGCAGTATGGCATCACCGCGCTGCTGTTCCTGCTGTTCGGGTTTTGCCTGGTGCTGTGCATGCGTTGGCAGATAGCCAAACCGGGGGTGCCATTGCCAGTCATTGGCCCGATGATGGCGAAGCTTCTGGGGGACATGGCCAATGGCGGCGTTGTCTCGCCGGACCTTTACAACGCGTTTGGAGCCATGCATGGAACGATTATGGTGTTTCTTGGCATTGTGCCACTGGCATTCGCGGCCTTCGGCAATTACGTCGTGCCGCTGCAGATTGGTGCCATTGATATGGCCTTTCCTCGTGTGAACATGGTCAGTTATCAGGCCTTCGCGCTCGGTGGCGCGATTATGTTTGTAAGTTTCTTTGTGCCCGGCGGCGCGGCGCAGGCGGGTTGGACTTCCTATTCGCCGCTGGCGACAATTATTCCCACCGATGGGCAGACGTTCTGGATTATCGGGATGGTGTTGTTGATTACCTCATCGCTGCTCGGTGCGGTGAACTTCATCGCGACGATAATTCAGTTGCGGGCACCCGGCATGACGTGGATGCGGATGCCGTGGTTCGTGTGGACGCAGTTCGTGACCGCGTTCATTCTGTTGCTCGCCTTTCCTCCGCTGGAAGCGGCTGGCGTCATGCAGTTGATGGATAAGGTGTTTCACACCAGTTTCTTTCTGCCGACCGGATTGGTTATTTCCGGAAATCCAATGACGGAGTTAAGTGGTGGTGGCAGTCCGCTGCTCTGGCAGCACTTGTTCTGGTTCCTGGGTCATCCGGAGGTTTACGTGTTGATTCTGCCGGCAATGGGCATCGTGTGCGAAATCATCGCCAACAACACCCGCAAGCCGATCTGGGGCTACAAGTCGCTGGTTTACTCAGTGCTCGCGGTCGGCTTTATCTCCTTCATCGTCTGGGCTCACCATATGTATGTGACGGGAATGGGGACCAAGATTTCGACCTTCTTCCAGACGACGACGATGATCATTTCGATTCCATCGGTCATCATCCTGACCTGTCTGTTCCTGTCACTCTGGGGTGGCTCCATTCGTTTCAATACCCCGATGCTTTTCGCGCTGGCCTTCCTCCCGATGTTTGGCATCGGCGGACTGACGGGACTGCCGCTCGGATTCAACTTCGCGGACCTGGCGTTGCATGACAGTTACTACGTCATCGCCCACTTCCATTATGTGGTGGCGCCGGGAACCATCTTCGGACTGTTTGCCGGGATCTACTACTGGTACCCAAAAGCGACCGGTCGGTTTATGAACGAGACGATGGGCAGGATTCATTTCTGGCTCTCTCTGCTCTTCATGAATCTGATTTTCCAGCCGATGTTCGCCCAGGGAATGGCGGGCATGAGTCGGCGCATGTCGGATGGTGGCGCGACCTACGCGGCGGCCAATATGGCCAATGAGGGAGTGATTGGCGCGCTCAGCGAGGCGGTCATCAAAATGAACACGCTGATCACCCTTGCCGCATTCGGTCTGCTGTTGGCGCAGGTTCCGTTCATCATTAATTTCTTCTGGAGCATTCGTAACGGGAAGAAAATTGAGAACGACAATCCGTGGGACGCGACGACTCTCGAATGGCAGACCCCGACGCCGCCTCCACATGGCAATTTCACCAAGGAAATCAGAGTCTATCGTGGGCCTTACGAATACAGCCAACCGGGTCACGACACGGACTTTACGCCGCAGAACGAACCCGAAGGCGCCGCTGTCTGATTCAATTTGAAATTCAAAACTCGATAACGATTCAATGGATATTCCGTACACAGTCAAACCCCGCGAAGATACGGGGCTGTATAACGCCAAACTGGGCATCTGGCTTTTTCTCGCATCTGAAGTGATGCTGTTTGGTGGGTTGTTTTCCTCCTACATTCTGTTGCGCCTCGGGGCAGGCGAGGGGATGTGGCCGCACGGGTTGATGAACATTCCGATCGGCACGTTCAACACCGCCGTCCTGATTACCTCCAGCGTGACGGTCGTGCTCTCCTGGGCTGCGCTGAAACTGGGCGACTTCAAGAAGTATCGAAAGATTCAGTTCATTACCCTGTTGTGCGCGTTGGGCTTTCTCGGGATCAAGACCTACGAGTATAACGAGAAGTTCCATCACTACGAAGTCTGGTTCAAAACACCGAAATCCGTGGAACAACATCCCGACTTGAAAGGTCAGGCGTTTGTCGAAGGTGGCCAGATTCCGTCAATTGTCGGGCATATCAAAGGCGCCGGAATGTTCTGGACGCTGAAGACGGTGAAGGAAAAGGAGATGGATTCCATCGTGTTTCAGGCGGACAGTTTCCATTATCGGGTGCCTGCTCGCCTGCAGGCGAAGATGAAGAAGGAGCACGGACATGACGCCGGTCATGGCCACCCGGAATTGACGATACCCCTGGCAGACATCCATCGCATTTCGGCATTTGTTCCGGCCCACAGCACGTTTTTTGGCATCTATTTTACACTGACATTTCTGCACGCTCTGCACGTTTTTGGTGGTGCGCTGGTCATTGGCTACATCTGGGGGCCGGGCGGCAAAATGTGGAAGAAGGATCCGGAGCGTTACACCAACCGGGTTGAAGTCTCTGGCCTGTTCTGGCACTTTGTGGATCTCGTATGGATCTTCCTGTTCCCGGTGTTGTATCTCCTGTAACCATTGAATCGACTAATTCATGAGCGACGAACATTCCTCTCCTGAAGCCATCGCGGCGATAAAGAAAAAATATTGGATTGTCTTTGGCGTCCTGATGGGCGGGACGGTCCTTACCGTCCTGATGTACAAGGTTTATTTTGAGCAGATGTGGATTACCGTGTCTGTGGCATTGGTGATCGCGACATTCAAGGCCGGCTGTGTCGGTGCCATCTTCATGCATCTCTGGGATGAGAAAAAGACGGTTTACAAGATTCTGACCTGCACCGTTTTTTTCCTGATTGGCCTGATGTGGCTGACCATCTGGGCGATGCATGACCACCCGAAATTCACGACTCTCGTTCAGTAATGTCCCTTAAGACATTCCATATTCTGTTTATCTGTGTCTCGACGATTTTTACGTTCGGGTTTGGCGCCTTTGAGATTCAGCGTTATCAGGAATTGGAGACGCAAGTGGACCTCGCGTTCGGCATTGGTTCGACCATCGCGGGTATCGCATTGTTGGTTTACGGCGTTTATTTTTTGAAATCAACCAAGCACATCCCCTACCTGTGAATCGGCGGTTCAAATCATTCCTTGCTCTGGCCCTGTCCGCCCTGGTGATGGCGGTGACGGCTCCTTCAGTGCAGGCCTGTGCCGCGTGCTTCGGTAATTCCGATTCGCCCATGGCCAAGGCCATGAACTGGGGGATTATGGCTCTGCTGGTAGTCGTCTGTTTCGTCCTCGGAGCCTTCTTTACGTTGATGGTCTATCTTGGACGCCGTTCGGTGCTTTATGCACATGCCGTAAACCATGAAACCGCCATGGCGCGCGGGTCGATGGAAACCGCTGTAGAAACCTGATTCTAAACATGGAAGAACGATCATTATTGGAAACTTTGAAGCAGGACTGGTTGAGTCTGCCATTGCTGGCATCCGAGCACGGCGCGGACGTGGATATGTTCATCATCTATATTCACGCGTTGATGCTGGCGCTCTTTGTTGGTTGGTTTGCCTATTTTTGCCTGGCCGTGTGGAAGTTCAGCGCAAAGCGGAATCCCAAGGCAGATCACGTTGGCGTTCGCAGCCATGCATCGACCTGGTTGGAGGTTGCAGTAGCCGTTGTGGAAGCCATCTTGCTGCTTGGGATTGCCATTCCGATGTGGGCCAAACAAGCGGACAAGTTTCCGGATGAAAAGGAGTCTGAGGTGGTTCGTATCACGGCGGAACAGTTTACCTGGAATTCACGTTATTCCGGTCCGGATAAAACTTTCGGAAAACAGAATGCACGGTTGGCAAGTCAGGCTAATCCACTGGCATATGACCTTGATGATCCTGCGGGTAAAGATGACGTGACTCCGCCCGTAAAAGACATCCGGGTGCCCGTCAACAAGAACGTCATCGTGCATCTTACCTCCAAGGATGTGATTCACAGCTTCAAAGTGAACACGTTGCGCGTGTGTCAGGATGCAATTCCGGGAATGAGTATTACGCTTCACTTTAAGGCGAACCATCCGGGGCGTTACCTGATCACCTGCGCGCAGCTTTGCGGCAACGGGCATTCCTCCATGAACGGTTGGATTACCGTCGAATCGCAGGTGAACTTCGATGCCTGGTTGGTTGCCAACAAATCGAAAACGGGTGGTGCTCCGGTATCGTTTGAGTGATTGGCGTGATTGAACAGATTGATTGATTGAATTTTGGGTGCGCTCCGGCGCACCTTTTTTCTTGCTGAAACATGAAGGAAAAAACGGGCATTGCCGAAACGATTCTCTGGTCTGCACTCGTATTGGTGCTGCTCAGCATTACAGTGGCGTTTGTGTTGGATCTGGGCAAAGGCCGACCGGTGCCAGGCTCGACGAGTCCGCCAGCCATCTTCCACAACGGCGAACGGGCGGTGGATCAATTGCCGGTCATCGCTCCGGTGAATCCCTTCGTTTTGACCAATCAGGCTGGCGCCGTTTTCAGTCGAACCAATCTGGATGCGAAGGTGTGGATTGCCGACATCATCTTCACGCGTTGCCCGGGTCCCTGCGCGACCATGACCACCCGCATGGCCGAGTTGCAGAGATTAATCCCGGCGCACTTACCTGTTCAGTTTGTTTCGTTGACCACCGACCCCGAACACGATCAACCTGCGGTGCTCGCCCGTTACGCCGAAAAATTCAGTGCCGACCCGGCTCGGTGGAATTTCCTTACCGGAGAGAAGGCGGACATCGTTGAGGTTGCGACGGCCGGATTGAAACTCGTCGCTCGACCCAAGGAAGCGCCGGATCGCACGTCCGTGAACGATTTGTTCATCCACTCGACCGTGTTTGCCATTGTGGACAAATGGGGCCGGCTACGTGGCGTGTTTGAAACGTTGGGACCGGATGCCGGAGAAGATGCCCCGGTGGCCGTCGTGGACCCGTGGGAGACGGAATTGAAACCGCGCCTGCTCAGGGCGGTGGAGACACTGGTTCAGGAGGAGTCGCCATGACCGTGCAGGATCTTCCCGCTGTGAACGCCAGTCTCAACGGCATTACGACGGTTTTCCTGCTGTTGGGTTTCTACTTTATCAAACGGGAAAATAAGGTCGCTCATCGCAAATGCATGATTGCTGCGCTGGTAACGTCCATTCTCTTTCTGACGTGTTACTTGACCTATCATTTTAACGTCGTCGCCGTGACGCGTTTCATGAAACCGCAATGGTTTCGTCCTTATTATCTGGCCCTGCTCCTCTCGCACACCGTGCTGGCTGTCGTGATTGTTCCTATGGTAATCACGACGTTCATGCACGCGTTCAAGGGCAATTTTGAGAAGCACAAACGGATTGCGCGATGGACCTGGCCATTGTGGATATACGTGTCGTTTACCGGTGTCCTGATTTACCTTCTGCTCTACCAGATTTTCCCGCAGCACTGAATTGGTGGCTTGCGTCGCTGCTCCAAAATCACGTTAATCGGGCTGCTATGATGAAAATCACCCTTTTATTCGTATTCATTTTTGCGTTTGGCCTGTTGGGCGTCAGCGAATCTGTCGCGGCCGATAAGAAGGCAAAGAAGGCACCGGCCAAAAAGCTGCGCCATATCGTCTGCTTCAAGTACCAGGAAGGCACCGCCGCTGCGAAGATAGAGGAAATCAGCAGGGCTTTCGCGTCCTTGAAGGGTAAAATCCCGGGTGTGATCGACTTTGAAATGGGTGAGAACAACAGCCCGGAAGATCATGCAAAAGGATTTACCCACTGTTACGTGGTGACCTTCAAGGACGAGGCGGCGCGCGATGGGTATCTGCCACATCCGGAGCACAAACACTTTGTCAGCATCCTCAAGCCGGTTATCGAAGATGTTTTCGTCATTGATTACTGGACCCGATAAACCGAATGCCGAGCCCCGCGTTTCCATTTCATCGTCCGCGCCGCCTGCGCCAGTCCGCCGCCCTTCGTCGGTTGGTGCGCGAGACGCGTTTGCATGCCGATCAACTTGTGCTTCCGTTGTTTATCCGGCCGGGTCGAAAGCAACGGCATGCCGTGGATTCGATGCCGGGTGTTTTTCAGTTGTCGGTCGATGAGGCAGTGCGCGAAGTGAGCGGTGCCGTTGCGGTGGGCGTCAATGCGGTGTTGTTGTTCGGAATCCCCGCAAAGAAAGACGACCGGGCGACGGGTGCCTACGCGAAGAACGGAATCGTGCAAAAAGCGGTGCGTGCCCTGAAGAATGAATTTCCGGAATTATTGGTCATCACGGATGTGTGCCTTTGCGAGTACATGAGCCACGGGCATTGCGGCATTGTTTCGGTGACGCGTGGGCAGGGGAAGGTGCTCAACGACCCGTCGCTCAGGTTACTGGCGCGAACGGCGGTCAGTCACGCGGAGGCCGGTGCCGACATCGTCGCACCAAGTGACATGATGGATGGGCGCGTTGGCGCTATTCGTATGGCGTTGGACGGTGCCGGATTCAGCGACACGCCGATTATGTCCTACGCGGCCAAGTATGCTTCGGCCTATTACGGACCGTTTCGCGATGCGGCGGATTCCGCGCCAAAGTTTGGTGATCGTCGGAGCTACCAGATGGATGCCGCCAATGCGGAAGAAGCGTTGCGCGAAGTGCAGTTGGATTTGGAAGAAGGTGCGGACATCGTGATGGTAAAGCCGGCGCTGGCTTATCTGGATATCCTTTACCGCGTGAAGAAAACGTTTGGTTATCCGACCGCAGCCTATGCGGTAAGTGGTGAGTATTCCATGATGAAGGCCGCTGCGGCAAATGGATGGGTGGATGAAAGGGCCGTTATCATGGAAAGCCTTTTGGGAATGCGCCGGGCGGGAGCGGACATTATCATCACTTATGCAGCGTGCGACGTAGCGCGCTGGCTGGCGGATGGCTGACGGAGTTTCCATTACGGGCGATCGTATTGCAGCGCCCTCCAAAGACCAATATTTCCGTCCGAACGTCGAATCCAGTTCGAATCAAAAATCTGGGGTCATTTCGCGAAAACAAAGAGAAAAACCAGTGTCCCCACCACGCCGAGGACGACGATGATGCCGATGGTGATAAAGATGCCCTTGGCTTTGTTCGTCTTTTTCTTGAAGCCGGTAGAGGACCCGAGAGGAATCCGTTGTGTGCCGGATTCGAGTTCGTTGAGCTTGACGCCTTGTGGCAGGACCGAGGTCTTGTCGAGTTGCTTTTTACCAGTCTGAGTCCCCTTCGTTTCTTCAAGTCTTGCCTCAATCGCTCCGAAACGGACGATTTGACCCATTTCCAACTGGGCTTCCGAAATCTGTTCCCCGTTGATATAGCAACCGTTGGTCGAATCCAAATCCTTGATGGTCAGTGCATTGTCTTTGAAAATGATTTCACAATGGTGCCCCGAAACCGAAGGGGCTGGAATCTGGAAGCTGTTGTCCTCCAGGCGACCCACCGAATTCCGTTCCGCTTTGATTTCGAAAGAACGGCCGGTAAAGCCTTCGGTTAAGAGCACTAATCGTGGCATGGTAGTCGTCTGGTTTCGTCAATTATCGCCATCGAATTGCCCAAGTCAAACGGATTCCGGTCAGCGAAATCAACGTGAGGCAATCTTATCAGGCGGTGCCGATTATCATTTCGCGAAATCGCGCGAACAGGGGCGTTGAGTCGTGTGGACCCGGGGACGCTTCCGGGTGATATTGGACGCAAAAAACAGGTTTCTTCTTATGTCGCAGTCCCTCCACCGTCCCGTCGTTCAGATTGACGTGGCTGACCTCAACATCCGCGGGCAACGAATCAGCGTCCACCGCGAAGCCGTGGTTCTGCGAAGTGATCTCAAATCGATTGGTGGCGAGGTCTTTTACCGGTTGATTCGCACCGCGATGACCAAATTTGAGTTTGAAGGTTTTGCCCCCGAGTGCCTGACCGAGAATCTGGTGGCCAAGGCAGATTCCGAAGGTCGGAATTCCTTTGCCAAGCAGTTCGGAGACTGTCCTGACCGCGTAATCGACGGCTGCCGGATCTCCCGGGCCGTTACTCAGAAAAATGCCGGCTGGTTTGCTGTCGAGAATTTCCGCGGTAGTGGCCGATGCGGGCATGACGCGAACTTTAAAGCCATGCTGGCGCAAGCGCCGCAAGATGTTGTATTTAACGCCAAAGTCGAGCGCGACAATCGGAATATCCGCTGGCGGCAGGGGGTGGCGCGCCTGGCGGGCGTCGTCTTGTTCCGCACCTTTCACGAGGCGAAAATCCGGACTTTTCTCGTCCTGCTCGTCCCACGGAAAAGACTCTTTGTGCGTCACTTCACGGACGTAATCGACCCCGGCCAATCCCGGCCATGCCTTTGCTCGCGAGACGGCTTCGTCAGGTGAAATACTTTCGGTGGAGATAAATCCGTTCATTGCCCCACGAACGCGCAGCTTTTTCGTCAGCGCGCGGGTGTCGATTCCTTCGATACCGGGAATTCCGTTCTGCTCAAGGTATTCGCCGAGGCTGAAGTCAGCGCGCCAATTGCTGATGACGGGAGATAACTCACGCACGACAAATCCAGAGACGTGAGGCTGGTAGGATTCGACGTCCTGTTCGTTAATGCCATAATTCCCGATGTGCGGGTAGGTCATCGTCACGATTTGCGCCTTGTAGGACGGGTCGGTGATGATCTCCTGATACCCGGTCATGGAAGTGTTGAAGCACACCTCACCGCAAGCCGACGCCGTTGCACCGAAGGCTTTACCTTCGAAAATCGAGCCGTCTTCCAGTGCCAGAATCGCGTTCATCAGTCCAAAATTCCCGCGATGCTAGGGCGCGGGAAAATGGGGTCAAGGAATTTGGAGAATTCGCCGACAGAATTCCCTGTCATAAAACGAGAATCGGCATCAAATCGAGTGACCCTGGAGCGTCAACCCTTCAACACGGCTTCAATACTCTTGATGAATTCGGCGGGTTCTAGTGTAGGTGCCGCCTTGCCAAGTTCCTTCCCGTCGCCATTGAGAATGAGCAGGGTAGGGTAGCCCTCAATTTTGAACTGCTTCTCCAGCGCCTCGTTCTTTTTAAGTTGTTCGGGAGTGATGGGCTTGCTTTCCGGGAAATCGACTTCAACCAGAATCAGCCTCTCTTTGGCAAAATCATTGAAGGGTTTTTGAGTGAGCACCGACCGGTGCAACTGAATGCAGCCTCCTCACCAGTCCGACCCCGTAAAGTTCATGAAAACATGTTTGCCCTGAGACTTGGCCAGCGCGAGTGCTGCCGGTAAATCGGTCATCCAGGGTTGTAGATCGGCTTTGGCAACCGAGGTTGCAACTGGAGCTTTAGCTACCGCCGCAGGAGTCGCCGTTTCGGGCGTTGGTGTCGGGGTGTTGTTGCTTTGTCCACAACCGAGCGCGAGCGCGGCCGAGGCAAGAATGAGTAGATTCGTTTTCATTATGTGAAATTGTGTTAAGGGAGAGGCTAACGCCGTTCGCCTATTCCCGCCATACTGTTTTGCCGCCCACAATCGTGGCCACCGCCCTGCCTTTGAGTGGCCAACCGTAAAACGGCGTATTCGTCGCCTTGCTGGCGGTTGTTTCCACGGTAAATGTCCATTCTGCCTCCGGATCAATGATGGTGATGTCGGCATCGGCACCGACGGACAGAGTGCCCTTGTTCAGTTTCAGCAGCCGTGCCGGATTCACGGTATATTTTTCAATGACTTGGGACAATGTCAGACGGCCGGAGTGAACGAGTTGCATCAACGAAAACGCCAGCTCCGTTTCGAAACCGGTAATGCCGAAGGGAGCGTAATCAAACTCAACCTCCTTTTCATAACCGCAGTGTGGGGCATGATCGCTGGCGAGTATCTCCAGCGTGCCGTCGGTCAGCCCGTCCAGCACTGCCTCTCGATCCATTGCCGAACGGAGTGGGGGATTCATCTTGAAATGCGTGTCAAAGGCGGGCCATTGCGGCAGGTTCGTTTTTCCTTCGTAGCCGGTGATGCCCTTGCCATCTTTCGCCCAGAATTTTTCGCTGCCGGCAAGCGTCGCGTCGGTAATTACGAAATGGTGCGCACACGCTTCGCCGGAGATTCGGACGCCGCGTTTCTTGGCTTCGCGAATGAGCCGGACGGCCCCGGTCACGCTGATGTGCTGGCAATGGACATGGCAGCCGGTCAGTTCCGCGAGCAGGATGTTGCGCGCGACGATGACTTCCTCGCCGGCGGCGGGCCAGCCGCGTAATCCCAGCACCGTGCTCCAGTAGCCCTCGTGCATGACCCCATCAGTCACCAGTGAATAATCCTGGCAATGATCCATCACCGGCAAATCAAACATCGCCGCATACTCCAGTGCGCGCCGCATGAGTTCGTTATTCTGCACGCATTTACCGTCGTCCGTGATGGCGACCACGCCGGCCTCTTTTAAGGAACCGATGGGCGCGAGTTCCTCACCGGCAATACCCTTCGTGATGGCACCGGTAATGAAGACATTGACGATGGCCGTTTTCTCCGCTTTCTCGCGCACCAGGGCCACCGTACCCGGTGAATCAATGGTCGGGGTCGTATTGGGCATGCACACGACCGTGGTGAATCCGCCCTTGGCCGCCGAGCGCGTACCCGTTTCAATGGACTCCTTGGCCGACTGGCCCGGTTCCCGCAAATGAACGTGTAAATCGATCAAACCGGGACTGACAACCTTGCCGGCGGCGTCAATCCTTTCCGCATCGCCAGCCTGACTGGTGGCGTCGGCGCCAATCGCCGCAATTTTCCCATTCGTCAAAAGGACGTCGGCCGGGCCGTCCAACTGGTTGGCCGGGTCGATCACGTGGCCGCCGGAGATTAAGAGCGAACTCATCGGGTGCTGACGATAAACGCAGTCGAATTGACAAGGCAAGCGCCGGTGGTATAAATGCCGTCTCGGTGCGGGTGTAGCTTAATGGTAAAGCTCTAGCCTTCCAAGCTGGCCACGAGGGTTCGATTCCCTTCACCCGCTCCAATTCCTTTTCTGCGCGGGTAGCTCAATTGGATAGAGTGTCGGCCTCCGAAGCCGAAGGTTGTGGGTTCGACCCCCGCCC
>CALBIE010000672.1 GCA_937893495.1 uncultured Verrucomicrobiales bacterium
CAGGAAAGGCTGGTTGTCCATTCATCCAGCCATGGCGCGGCGTCGTCCAGACGAAGTTGAACATAGGCAAGCTGGCGTTGCTGGTCGGTTGAACGTTGCAATTCGGTGCCGATAGTCGTTCCAGCGAAACTTCGCGCGAATACCGTGCGATGCGTCCGCGGAACATCCTCCAGCCGCGTGTTCTGATAGGCGAGAGTCAGCCGCGCATTTTCGCGATACCGATGTTCGAGTTTCAGGTCGAGGTCCCATTCATCGTAACCGGTGTTGGGCTGGCGCCCGGTATCTTTTCCGCCAATCAAATCGCCAAACTGCTTGACGGTTGCGCCCGCCAGCAGCGCCAGTTCTTTATTAAAAGGCATTCGAAATTCAGCTCGACCGATGTGGGAGTTTTCCGCACTCGACACCCGATAGGACGACGCGCCGGCTGTCCGCCACGGTGCATCATAGGTGAAGGGATTCAGGGTGACGGCGTTGACGCTGCCGCCGATGGCATCGGAACCGCCCCGAACACCGGCAGTTCCTTTGGAGATTTCAAGGCGCTCAATGACATACGGATCGATGGTGTTCCAATATTGGTTCGGGCCGGATCGAAAGACGGAATTGTTCAGACGAATTCCATCGACGGTCATCAAGTTGTGATAACCGGTGAAGCCACGGATAATTGGCGAACCCTGTCCGTGCGCGGTTTCCTGTACCATCACACCGGGTATCTCCCGCAACGCCTGAGGCGTGGTGCGAAACAGTTTTTGCGCGAAATCCTTTTTATCCAATTCGGACCGAGTTCCGCTCGCTCGCAGGCCCCCGGTTTTCGAATACTCCAACTTCCCCGCATTTCCCATGACCAGATAGGGACGTGAGTCGGCTGTGGGATTGTTGGTTTCCGCCGACAGCGAAGGAGTGACAATGAGAAGGGAGATTACGGTCAGACAAACCAGCGGGAAGAAATTGCGGCAATACATTGATATTCGCCTGCTTTCCCTGCGCATTCGAGTCCTTTGAATTTCAATCTTGCGGGGTCGATGCCGTCTTTTTCTTTTTCTGATGATAAGGCGAGAAGAGATTGAAATAGATGGCGCACATCGGTCGGTCGCCCTCGGTCTGGCTGAGAATGACGGTGATTTGGCGGTCAAGCGAGATGCCGTGGCGCAGGCCGGGCTCGCGGTTGACGTAGGCCTTGATGGCTTTTTCCATCAATCGTTGCAGCGAATTCACGCAATCATCAGGGGCCTTGTCGAGGCACACCACGAAGCGGTCATAGTTTCCGATGGCCTCAGCCATTTCCGCCTCGAACATATCAACGGTCAAATCCATATAATCAATTCAGTTCAATTCGAGCCGTGGAGATAGCGCATCAACGAGGGGAATCAAGTCTCTTGTTTGGATTGCGCGCTTTTGAAAGTGCGTGGACCAAAAATGGTCGTTCCGACGCGGACCAGCGTCGAGCCCTCTTCGATGGCCAGTTCGAAATCGCCGCTCATTCCCATGCTGAGCTCGGGCAGGGGAGTGCCAAACGAATCTTCGCACCGGCGTTTCAACTCGGCGAGGCGTCGAAAATAGGGGCGGGCAGCTTCGGGGTTCGAGACGTAGGGCGGAATGGCCATCAGGCCATGTATTTCCAATCGTGGCAGGTCGTTCAAGGCTTCAAGTTCCTGAAGCATTTGATCGGGTTGGTAACCAAACTTACTGGCTTCTCCGGCGACGTTCACCTCCAGCAGAACCGGAAGGGTGCGTGCGGCCTGTTCGGCACGCTTGTTGATTTCCTCCGCCAGGTGGAGGCTGTCCACACACTGGAGCATATCAAAAAACCGGACGGCGTCTTTGACCTTGTTGGTTTGCAGATGCCCGATGAAATGCCATTTCGCTCCACCGGGACATTCGGGGATTTTCAGCTTCGCCTCCTGCACCTTGTTCTCGCCGAGCAATTTCAATCCGGCATCGATTGCCTCGCGAACCTGTTTTGCCGGGTGCGCCTTGCTGACGCCCATGAGTCGCACTGAATCAGGATCGCGTCCGGCGCGGTCGCAGGCGCCAGCGATGCGTTTCCGGATGGCAGCGATGTTTTCCGCAATGTCCACGAGGTGATTCAATCAATCTGCGGACCAAGTGGCAAAGAAAAGCGTTCGACGTTGGCTGCGGATGAACCCAGTGCGGTGAAGCCGCAACCACCCCCTCTCCTCCATTGGGATAGAGGGGAAAGCCGGGGAGCGATTCCACGGTCCGCAAATGGTCGCGATCTGCCCCCCCCCTGAACCGTGGCAGCCAACGTGAGGTGGCTCTGATTTCTTCGAGTTTTGGATGGAGCGGACTCGCGTCCGCCGCTACGAGGTTCACGGATAGATTCCACGATTTCGGAATCGCGCATCCGGACCTTGAACCCGGATGTCGTAAGCCGGTCACAGACCGGCGCTCCAATGGGAAACGGAGCGCCGGCTTGCAGCCGGCCTACCGCGTGGCAGGTGAAAGCGGGTTCATGGGTAGCTTCGACTTCCAACATTGGACGCGCATCGGGGTCTTGAACTGATTTAACCGCGGATTGAGTCTTCCTCTGTGATTTCCCTGAATCGGTAGCAGCGATCCCATCCGGTTCATGGAAAGTTTCCTGTTCTATTTGGACATGCTCAACGGCCACGAACGGCTTTTTCGGAGCGCCGAGCACCTGCTCGGCGCTCCGTCCGTGTTCAAGCCAGCGTTCGATGATTTCAGATCGACGCGTGCGGTCGCGCTCCGGCACGGGGGCAGTGTGAGGATGCGCCCGAAGTAGAACAAGCTTGGCGAAAGCCCGTGTTCACGCTTCGATTCGGGCATGCCGAACGCGAGACAGTATTGGTTGATCAAGCAGGAGCCCGAATCTTATTCGTGGGACGATTTTGTCCGGGACAAGGGTTGCACCTGGGATGG
>CALBIE010000673.1 GCA_937893495.1 uncultured Verrucomicrobiales bacterium
GACCCGGGTGATCCGGCTCGATTTTACTCCGCCGGCATCGGATTTTAATAGCATCACCTTGAGCGGAGAGGCTTTTTTTGGAGTTTACAATGAGACCGTGACCTTCGGTGCCAAGGGGACCGACGCTCGCAGTTTCGACACCCAGGGATTATTCACGATCCACAGAATCAACAGCGTCGGCGCTTTGACGACCCAATAAACCATTTACAGCATCGCCTCAGCATGAACCTTATCGTTCCCAATCGTTCCATTGATACCATGAACACACCCCCGATGATTCCCACGGTCGGCGCTCTCGCGCGTCGCGTTCTCAAGGCAGCGCTGCTGGCTATGGCCCTGGTCGCCGCTGGTCCTGCAGCGCGGGCAGCCGATTTTAACCCGCCCGATTTCCTGACTTATCAAGGGTTTCTGGCAGATTCAAATGGTGTGGGCCTGGCCCCGACCAACCCGATCAACTATGATGTGGTGTTCCGAATCTACGACGCTCAGACCGGCGGGAACCTGGTCTGGGCCGAACGCCAGACGGTCACCGTTGACAAGGGCGTGTTCAGTGTGCTCCTGGGAGAGGGTTCAGCGAACGCCAGTGAACCGCGGCCCGTCCTTTATTCGGTGTTCGGTTCGCCGACGGCATCGGACCGGTTTCTGGACCTTACCGTGACGGTGGGGACTTCGCCGCTGAACATTGCACCGCGTCTCCGTTTGGTGACGTCGCCCTACGCGTTTCATTCCCGGACCGCCTCCGCTCTGGCTGGATCGAACGGCGCTCCGGCCCTCACGGCCGTCAACGGTCAGGTGAATATCAATAACGCTGCATTGAACATCGTTTCCTCGGCGTCCACTGGTGTGGAAACGGCCTCCTTCAGAGCGACGGGAATCAACGGTGGCGCTTGGGACAGTCTCATCCACTGGGGGCCGACGGGCGATATCTACTGGCGCTCCGCGCACCCGGCGGGGAAAGTGATCCTTCAGGATACAGGCGGGACCGTTGGCATCGGAACTGGCACTCCCGGGTTCCCGTTGACGTTTGCCAACACTTTGGGGGACAAGATCAGTCTTTGGGGTCAGTCCGGTGCCAGCATTGGCTTTGGGGTTCAAGCTAATCTGATGCAGATTCACACCCTGGCGCCGAGTGATGATATTGCCTTCGGCTATGGGTCCAGTGGTGCCATGACCGAGACGATGCGGATCAAGGGCAACGGTCGGGTCGGCATCGGAACTACGGGGCCGGATGCCTATTTGACCGTGGTCTCCCATAGCAATTCAGGAGGGAATAATACGGCGGTCTTCACGCCGGCCGGACTGGGCGGGCCATCAAGCCATCTTCATTACGGACCGACGGGAGATATTTATTGGCGTTCGGCACACCCTTCCGGCAGGGTGATCCTTCAGGATACCGGAGGCAACGTGGGCATTGGAACGGGGGGGCCTTTGGACAAACTGGACGTCGCGGGTATTGGCCGGTTTTCGGGGGCTGTGCAAATTGGGGCCGGGGCTGCCTCGGGTTTGTACGGAGACGGCGGCAATGTGGCGGTGCGAACATATCCGGGAGGAGGGATCTATTTCCAATCCGCAGGAGGAGCTGCGACACCGTTGTATATCGGGCCAGACAACAATTCTGTATTCCACGGAAGCCTGCACGTTGACGGGAACTCAACGATCGGCGCTCGCGTTGGAATTGGTGGGGGTGACATCAATCTGGCGCAACTGGCCGTGAATGGAGGTCCGTTGCGAAACGGTTTGGTTGGGCCTTACCTCAATATCGGAGCGCACGGCCCGGTCGTCGCTCATGGCGGTCATTTGATTTCGATTTATGCATCCCACGGCGTTTGGACGGGAGATTTCTTCGTGGTAGCTTCGGACGAACGCATCAAAACCGTCGAAAGCAAGTCGGACGCGGCGGGTGACCTCGCGCTATTGCGTGGGATTGAGATCACAAACTACCGCTACAAGGATGTTCTCGGCAGGGGAGATGCTCTCCACAAGAAGGTTATTGCCCAGCAGGTGGAGAAGGTTTATCCGCAGGCCGTGCGCAAAGAGACGGACGCGGTGCCGGATATCTACAAACCCGCGCCGGTGAAGGATGGATGGGTTTCGCTGGCGACCGATCTGAAAAAAGGCGAGCGGGTCAGGCTCATTTCAGCAAAGAATGAACAGAGCATTCATGAAGTCTTGGAGGTCACTGCGGAAGGTTTCCGCACGGATTACAAACGGGAGGGTGATCAAGTATTTGTTTTCGGTCGTGAGGTGAAGGATTTCCGGGTGGTCGACTATGATGCGATTGCGATGCTCAATGTTTCGGCCACCCAGGAGTTGGCGAAGCAGGTTGAAGCCTTGCGCAAGAGCGAAGCCCGGGTCGCGGAACTCGAAAAGAAAGCGTCCCGGGTTGAAGGGCTCGAACGGGATGTGGCCGAGTTGAAACGCCTCGTGGCCCAGCTGGCTGCTGTGCGGCAACCGGTCCCCGTGATCGACGGCAACGAGTCCGAGACGGTCGCACTCAGCGCAAACCGCTAACTCAAGAAGCCTCCGCGCCATGTTACCGCACCGCCCGGAATCTCCGCCACGAACAACCATGCGAACCTCACTGTCCGGTCTTTGGAAGGGGCTGCGATTCCAGACTGGAACACGCACTGCAACCAGCGAAAACCCGGCACCGTTTTCGAGTGCACGGGCGCAGACACGATCGGGGTATTCGAAAATCTGGGGGCTGGTTTCGGTTGGACTGTTGATGGGTTTCCAGATGTCGACGGCGTTCGCTCAGAATTTCGTTGAGATCCTCCAGAATTCCACACCTTACAATTATTCATCCACGAGCGGGGTGCCGCTCTCC
>CALBIE010000674.1 GCA_937893495.1 uncultured Verrucomicrobiales bacterium
CTGACGCTGGAAGAACACGAAATCGAACACGGTCGCATGTTCAACGAAGTCGATGACGACGAAGCGCGCAGCGTGTGCGTCATCGGGACAGAGGTGCGCGATGATTTGTTCGGGTCCCCAGAGAAGTTCGGCCGCGTCGTGGTCCCGATTGGGCGGACCATTTTCGTCAACAATCAGCCACTGACGATCATCGGCATGTTTCGGCACTACGAAAGTGAATCGTTCCGCAAACGCAAAGAGGCCGAACGTCTTGAGCGCAAAGCGCTGGCGACTTCCGGCAAGGAAATGAAGGAGACGCGTTCGCGCGATGAATTTATTTTTCGTCTGAAAAACAAGTCAATTTACATCCCCTTGAATACCATGCTGCTCAAGTTCCGGACGGATGTGAATGCCCGCTTTGGCGCCGATGCGCAATTGACGACGTTGAAGATGGAGATCGACGACGTGGAGGAAATGGACACCGCGCTGCAACAGGCCCGCAATGTCCTCATGATGAATCACAAGGGCATTGAGGACTTCGCCTTTCGCACGCGCGAAGATGATGCCGGAGAAATCACGACGGCCATTCACAACGCCCGGACCAGTGGCGGCATCATCGCCGCGATCAGCCTGATCGTCGGAGGCATCGGGATCATGAACATCATGCTGGCGAGTATTTCCGAACGCGTGCGCGAGATCGGCTTGCGTAAGGCGGTGGGCGCGACGACGGCGGACGTGTTTGTACAAATCCTCGTCGAGAGCGTGGTTATCGCGTTGCTGGGCGGCGTTGCGGGGCTGGCCGCGTCGCTGGGACTGATTGAGATACTGCGCAGTGTCACGCCCACATCGAATGATCCGGTATTGACGATCACCCCCATGGCAATCGCCTTTTCGTGCAGCGTGACGGTCGGCGTCCTGGCAGGCCTGTTCCCGGCCATCAAAGCCTCGCGCCTCCATCCGATTCAAGCGCTGCGATTCGATTGACCCGCCCAGCATTACCGTCCAAACAGCCTTTCGCGCTGCCGTTTCTCCTCAACGTCATACCTTCCCTGTTGCTCTTGAACGGTGGGCCGGGAGCTCGGTGACAGCCCCAATGAGAAGGGCTGTGTTGCGCTGAAGGTTCTTGAATGACGACTTTTATTTTCGCGCACGCGTCCGGCGGTTGACTGGTTTCTCGACGTGTGATGACTCGCTGCGATTGAATCATTCGAACGATTCGATCTGGTGAGATCGCTCCACGTCCCAACTGTGGCAACATCGAGGGCGGTGTCCGCCAGGCTCCCGATGCCTTTCCCTACTTGTTCCATGGTTGCGCATCCGGTAACCAAGAATGCCAGCGATGTAATTATCGAGGGTTTAGGCACAGCCAAATGGTTCGCCAAAGAACTTGCCGTAATATTATCCAAAGGTTAGTTTCCCGGCACGATGTACCTGTCGGACCATCTCAGCTTGTCCCCTGAACAAATCGCAGCAGAAATCGCGGAGATGCGCAAAGCGGGGGCTGAAATCGCCGCGTCGCCCCGAAAGCAGCGCGAGTTCCTGCGTCGCATTGGTGTCTTGGACACCAACCAGCCCAAGGACAAACGTGTTCGGCGCAACCACGACTGACTCCGTCCAATGCTGCCGAGACCAATCGTGCTGGGATATCGCGGTTGCCCGTTGACTGTAGCCCGACGGGTGGTGGCTGGAAAGGACGGCATTCACCCAAGTTCCAATGATTATGACTGGCTGGGACACGGCATTTACTTCTGGGTGGATGACCCAAAGCGGGCTCGGGAGTGGGCCGGAAACAAGGACGATTCCCCCGCGGGAGTACTCGGTACCGCGATTGACCTTGGACGATGTCTCCATCTGGCGGATCGGAACTGCCTGGAGTATCTGCGGGAGGCCTACGAACGCGTGGTGAGGAGTTGCGAACAACGAGGCGTGCCGATACCAGTCAACTCCGGCAAACGATTCGGGAATCGCAAACTCGATTGCGCCGTTTTCGAGGCCGTTCACGATTTGCGGGCGACACGTGGTTTGCCCGCCTTTGACACGGTGGCCGCCTATTTCGTCGAAGGCGGTGAGTTGTATCCAGGAGCGGCAATCCGTGCGCTGGATCACATTCAGATCTGCGTCCGGAATCCAAAACGAATTCTTGGCTGGTTCCTCCCTCCGAAAAACTGAACCTTCGGGTGTCCCTCTCCGGAATGAACCTTCTCAACATCCTCCACGTCGGGTTGAAGGAAATCTGGGCGCACAAGGCGCGCTCGCTTCTGACGATGCTCGGCATCGTGCTCGGCGTCGCCAGCCTCGTGGCCATGGCCGCGATTGTGAAGGGGATGGAGAACGGCATGAAGGAATCCATCATCGCCTTCGGTGGATTGGACAAAGTGCTCGTCCGCGAAGAGGACGTGCCGGCCCACCAGGAACACCTCGCCGACCAGGCGCCGGGCCGCACCATCGTGGATGCCTACGCCTTGAAGCAGGCCCCACTGATCAAGGCCGTGAGCCCCGAGATCAGTCTCAGCAAAGCCGTCATCGGTTACGGCACGAAACGCACCCGCGCCTCCGAATGTGTCGGTGTCTGGCGGGATGTGCTCGAGATGAATCTCATGGACGTCGAGCACGGTCGCTTCTTCACCGAATACGAGGATGAGCAGGCCCGCAACGTGTGTGTCATTGGTGCTGGCATTCGCAATGATCTGTTCGGTTCACCGGAAGACATCGGGCGCGAAATCATTCCCATCGGCAAGGAGATCACCATCTACAATCAACCGTTCAGAATCATCGGAATGTATCGCTTCTACGAAAGTGAACAGGATCGGAAGGAACGCGAACTTGCGGCGAGTCAGGCGGCTGAAGAGCAGAAAAAGACCGGGCCCAATCGCCGCAAGGGATGGGGGTCGCGGCGCGGCTACGCGTTCTTTCACAAGAACAACGTCGTCCATATCCCGTTGAACACCGCTTGGCTGCGTTTCCGCGCCGCCTCGGGTCAGAACGAGCAGCCCGACCCGCGCCTGACCGACGTGGACATCAAGGTGGCGAATCTCGAACTGATGGAACCGGCCCTGCAACAGGCGCGCAACATTCTGCTCATGACCCATCGCGGCATCGAGGATTTCACCTTCCGTTCGCAGGAGGACCAGATTGAGGAAATCAACAAACGCATCCGCAACGCGCGTTTGAGCGGGGGCATCATTGCCGGGCTGAGCCTTCTCATCGGCGGCATTGGAATCATGAACATCATGCTCGCGAGCATCAACGAGCGCATCCGCGAAATCGGCACCTGCAAAGCGATTGGCGCGACCGACACCGTCATCTTTCTTCAGATCATCGCTGAGAGCATCGCGCTCGCGATCTTCGGAGGGCTCATGGGATTGGTGGCGTCCTACGGCTTGGTGGAAATTCTTCAGATCATGTCGCCCACACAGAATTCGCCGGTGATCACCCCGACCGCCATGCTGGTTGCCGTCGTGTTCAGCGGATTGGTCGGAATCGCCGCGGGTCTCTTCCCCGCCTTCAAAGCCGCGCAACTCGATCCCATCGTAGCGCTGCGCTACGAATAGTTTTTCCCAAGCGGCTAGTAGCGCCAGTTGATACCGAAGGTGACGCTCATTGCGTTACCCACATCCACCCTTGCGGTCTTGCCGTTCACACTTTGGCCGGTCGTGCCAAGGTGTTGATACTGGAAACCGAGTTGGAGCGTGGACGTTTGGGTCATCCGATAATTCAGGGCGACGCCGGCCACTCCTCCGAACAACCAGTCGCGGCTGTCTCGCGAACCGCTTCGCAGTGTGGTGGGCAGTCCGGCAATGGCCACTGATTCCGTAAACGAATAGTTCCGGTCGGCCAACGCCAACGCCAGCCCCCCACTGAACTCGGCAATCAATCGTTCGCTCAAGGGTACTTCCAGAAACGGTCCCACCGTGAATCCATAAATACTTCCCTCCACTTCATTGTTGTTGTTGGCCGTGGATGCGGGTGCTGTCACTGCCCGCGCCGCCGGGCTGTCGGGGATGATCGGGCCCGGTCCGGGTATTGTTCCTTGAAACGGGGGAGCCGGGGGAATGATTGCGCCGATGGCAAACGTGTCGGTCGTCAAGGTCACCGGGGCTGTGACACCCCCTCTCTGGGACAGGCTCAGGTCGGTGTAGCCGGCTGAAAATGAGATGCCATACCAAGCGCGGGTCTTTGTTCCCCTGACCTCCATCTCGAAGGAACCCAAATCCCGGGCGTATCTGAAATCGAATCCTGGCAACACCTTTTCATCGCTCTTGAGCGAGAACTGGTCGGCCGGTGAGGCGGCCGAATGAAAACTCAGGGTGCCCCCCGCTGTACCCAATCCCGTTATCTGGCTCAGTGCCGAATAACTCCAGAAGGTGGTTGCATCGCCTGCATTGCCGCTGACGTCCACTCCGATGAAGCCGTCGTCGTACTGCCGAGCAATCGTGCCAGCCTGGGCGGGCGTGGTGGCGATGGCACCGAATGGGCCGATATCCAGGGTGGGTGTCGAGCTCGTGAAGTCGGCCTCCACGGCGAAGGTGAATTTTCCGTTCAGAGAAAACCGGTTCGGGTCACGGGGCACCTCGGCTGCCGGTGTCGTCACCAGACCGCAGCCGCCGATCACAGACATCAGGATGGCCGTTCGTTTCCTCATTTCAGGGTGCCCTCACCACGCGGTAGAAGCGGGCGGCGGTCTGGGTGGGTTTGCCCCCGGTACGCGGTGGACCATTGTCAATCCATTGACGATTGAAGCCGTTGCCGGTGACGGCCGGTAATGAGGTCTGCCAGGTGCCCAGGACGTCTCCGTCACGGTATTGCACGTAGTAGGTGCGACTGGGTTCGGTCACGAACTCCAGGTAAAACTTCCCTTCGACCGCCAGTCCGCGGGTCAGCGGGATAATCGTCACCCCGGCCGGGAGTTCGAAGAAAGTGTCACTCACCGTCTCCACCTCGAAGCGGGGCGTCGGGGCGGTGACCCGATCGGAAACGTAGTATTCCAAGTCGAGTTCCAGGGGCTGGCCGGGTTGGACACTTCCGGGGAAGATGACGAACGGCACGCCGTTCTCGTTGGTACCCGCCGCGTTGAGCAATCGGATGGGGTTGCCCAGTGAATCGACCCCCAGATCGTGAACCAGCACCCGGACGAACGTCGGGACACCACTG
>CALBIE010000675.1 GCA_937893495.1 uncultured Verrucomicrobiales bacterium
TAGGAGCCTGTCGGACTTTTTTTGGGACAAAGTTCTGGAGCGATTGAATAAAGGCGGGTTGTCGTGGATCGATGAATGACAACCATGGCATATCGCTTCAAAAACATTGATCGCAACACGCCGATGCTGCTGCCGCCGGACCTGCGCGACTGGGTGGCCGAGGATGATCTGGTCCATTTCATTCTCGCCGCCGTCGAGCGGTTGCCCCTCTCGACCTTTCACGTCAACTACAAGGGCACCGGCAGCGAGCAGTATCCACCGCATATGATGCTGGCCCTGCTCATCTACTGCTACGCCAACGGCGTGTTCGGCTCCCGCCGCATCGAGCGGGCCACCTCCCGGGACGTGGCCGTGCGCTACCTGTGCGCCAACACCCATCCGGATCACGACAGCATCTGCACCTTTCGCCGTAAAAACCTTGAAGCGATTGCCACGGCCTTCGTGGATGTGCTCGAACTGGCCAAGGAACTCAAGCTCCTGAAGTTGGGCACGGTCAGCCTGGATGGCACCCATATCCGGGCCAACGCCTCCAAAGACAAGAACGTGACCAATGAACGGGCTGGAGAGTTGCGCGGGCAACTGAGGAAGGACATCGACGAACTGCTCCAGCAGGCCGAAAGCGCCGACCAACAGGACGAGGACGCGCAGAAGTTGCCCGAGGAAATCGCCCGGCGAGAGAAGCTGCTCGCGAAGATGAACCGGGCCTGCGAACAACTCGCAGCCCGGGCCCAGGCACGAGCCCAGGCCGAGCAGGCCGAATACGAGCGCAAAGTGGCGGCCCGCGAAGAGCGCCCGGGCTCGGCCAAAGGCCCCCAACCCAAGCCGCCCGTGGCAGAACCCGGAGCCGATGAACAAATGAACCTGACCGACGCGGATGCACGGTTGATGCGCAAAAACAAGCGCGAGGGCTACACCCAGAGTTACAACTGTCAGGCGGTGGTTGATGTCGAAGGCAGCCAGTTGATTGTGGGCCAGCGGGTGAGCACCTGCGCCAGTGACAGCGGGGAGATGGAGGCGGATTTGGCGAGCATCCCCGACACTCTGGGCAAACCGGGCGCCGCGCTGGCCGACTGTGGCTACGTGAACAAGCAGGTGTTCACCCGGCTGGCCGAGGAACGCCCGCAACTGGATCTGTATGTGAGCGTGCAGCGGGAGGACGCCAACGCCGAACGGCGTTACGACTATCGGCCACCGGACAAGATCAAGGCCCCGAAGAAAGTCACCGACCCGGTGCTGGTGGCGATGGCCGACAAGCTCAAGAGTGCGGAGGGCAAAGCCATCTACCGCAAACGGGCCTGCACGGTGGAGCCGGTCTTTGGCATCATCAAGGAGGCGATGGGCTTCCGACAGTTTCGGTTGCGCGGCGAACAGAAAGTCAACGGAGAATGGACGCTGGTGTGCGTGGCCTACAACCTGAGGCGGCTGCACCGACTCAAGAAAGGGGTCCAAAGCCCGAAAAAGAAAAGCACGAACCAAAGAAAAGCCTGTTCCGGTCATTTTCAACCCACCGTCCGGGGCGGGAGGCTCGACCGGGGCGGAAATCTGCCCCGGTCGACGATTCTGACTCCGGGATCATCGTGGCGCGACTGTCGCCGAGCTCTCCGGCGTATCGCCGACCTCAATTCCTAAGTCAGACAGGCTCTTAGGACATCTAATCGGTTGCTACTGAGGGCGAAATTCGCTAAAAAATCAGGGAGATGGAACCTTTCGCCGTCTGGCTGCCCGTGGTTTCCGTGCTGGGAATCTATCTGGCTCGGATGGCGGAGCTACGGACCAAGCGCGACACCGTCGCGGGGCACGTGATGGAGACGGCAACTCTGCGGGCATTTGTCCTGACGGGAACGCTGATGCTGGCGGGGTCGATTACCGAGTTTCTCGTCCTCGATAAACGCTTGCTCGTCAGCACCTTTGCGGCCGGATGGATGTGCGCTCTGGCGTCCTTTGTCATCCGACGGAAGGCCATCGCCGCGCTCGGCAAGTTCTGGAGTCTGCACGTGGAAATCCGCGACAATCACGAATTCGTCACGGCGGGTCCGTTTCGATGGATGCGACACCCGACTTACTTTTCGATGATCCTGGAAATGGCGGCGGCGGGATTCATCCTGCAGGCTCCGATAACAGCGCTGGCAGTATCGGCAATTTTCTTCCCTGCGCTGATCGTTCGACTGAGAATAGAGGAAGCGGCCCTGATTGAAAAGTTTGACGATGCCTACCGGGCTTATCAACGCACCACGCCGGCGGTCATTCCCTACAAGTTTCCTTCCAAATGAATGATCGATCCAACATACGGCGGGTCGTGGTAACCGGAATTGGAGTGGTCGCTCCAAACGGTTGCCAGTTGGATCGCTTCTGGGATTCTCTTTGCGCGGGTGAAAGTGCCGCTGCCGAAATCACGCGATTCTCAACCGAGGGCCTGCCGACAAGAATCGGCTGCGAGGTCACGTCACTCAACGTGGGCGACTACATGGATGCGCGCAAAGCCAAGCGTTTTGAACGCTCCATCCGCTACGGCATCGCGGCGGCAAAAATGGCGCTGACCGATTCCGGGATGTCCCTGGAAAACATGGACCCGGACCGCGCCGGAATTGTCGAGGGTACATCGGTCAGCGGCATGGAAAGCACGTTCAAGGGGCAGCTTGCCTTCAACAGCAAGGGCTACAAATCAATGAGTCCATTTACATTGATCAATGCCTACTGCGGTGGTTGTAGTGGCGAGATAGCGCTTGAACTCGGTGCCAAGGGACACGTCATCACGCTGGGAACCGGAAGTGCATCCGGTAATGACGCGATCGGTTACGCCCTGGAAATGATTGCCCGCGACGAGGTCGATCTCATGGTGGCCGGAGGGAGCGAGGCACCGATTCTGGCGCCCTTGTGGGGTGCGTTCTGCCTCACCCGAACGATGACCAAGCGCAATGACGATCCCAAAGGCGCGATGCGCCCTTTTGACCGGCGACGCGACGGCTTCCTGCTCGGCGAAGGCGGCGCCTACCTCGTCCTGGAGGAACTTTCTCATGCGCTACTGCGTGGTGCCCGAATCTACGCCGAAGTGGCGGGCCATGGAAAAAGTTGTGAGGCATTTCACTCCGTCGCACCTCAACCCGAAGGTGCCGGCCTCCAACGGGCCATGCAAAAGGCGTTGCGCCGGGCCGGGATGCACACGACGGAGATCGACTACATCAACCTGCACGGCACCGCAACGGATGCAAACGATCTCGTCGAGACGCGCGCGGTCAAGCACCTGTTCGGTGATCACGCGCGCCGGGTTTCAGTGAGCTCCACCAAGCCGGTCACCGGTCATCTGCTCGGCGCATCGGGTGCGTTGGAATCTGCCATTGCCTGTCTGGCCATCCAGCGCGAGATGATTCCGCCGACCATCAATCTGAAAGAACCCGAGGAAGGTTGCGACCTGGATTACGTCACCGACGGAGCGCGCCCCTATCCGGTTCGCGCGGCGATGAACCTGAGCGCCGGGTTTGGAGGAAAAAACTCCTGCCTGATTCTCAGGCAGTACCGACCAGAATGAAGTTTTCCGAACTCATTCCATTGACGGCGGCGATCACCAACTTCGCGTTGACGCTGTTTGTGCTAAGCCGCGATCTCCGTTCACGGCTGAACCGAGTTTATCTGCTCTGGGGAATTTCCATCACCGTCTGGAACCTCGGCACGTTTTTCATGTTCAACGCGGAGACGGATGCCGACGCGCGGTTCTGGGGACAATTTCTTCACTTCGGCGTCATATTTCTTCCGCTCAGCCTGTTTCATCTGAGCCTGTTGATCGCCCAGATTCCGCTACCCAGGTACATCAGGCTGCTTTACGGATGGTTCATCCTGCTGGCTCTTTCCAACTTCACCAATTTTTTCACATCGGGCGTCCGCGACGTCGGCTACGCCTATTATTCAGTGGCCGGGCCGGGGTTCTGGTTGTTCACGATCAGCTACACGGTACTGACCAGCGCGACGATGGTAATCCTCTACGCCAAGCAAAAAATGCTGCAGCGAAATCATCAGGCGCGCGTCAAGTCGTTGCTCTGGGCCAACGGAATCCTGATTCTTTTCGGGTGCAACGATATCCTGCCAATCCTCGGCTTTACCCAGTATCCGTTCACCAGCGCCGCTATTTTCCCCTTCGGCAGCGCTGCGGCCATTTTCTACGGCATCATTGTCGGCTACAGCGTGTTGCAGCACCACTTGATGGACATCCACGTGACGCTGGGCAAGGCAGCGGCCCACGCTGTCCGGTTGACGTTTCTATTCCTCATCGGACTTTTGCTGCTCCTGCTGATTAATGTGCTGGTGCCGAATCAATTCACCGGGTTCGCCTTTGTCAGTTCACTTGGCACGTTGACGGCGAGCGCCATTATCGCCTCGATCCTTTTTCCGCGCCTGTTCGGCCAGGGCGAAGAAGCGCTGGAACAACGCCTCTTGAGCGATCGTTTCGGCGATCGTTTTGAATACCACGACAAGATCCGGGACTTCATCCACGAATCG
Organism: uncultured Verrucomicrobiales bacterium; assembly: GCA_937893495.1. GTDB lineage: Bacteria > Verrucomicrobiota > Verrucomicrobiia > Limisphaerales > JAYPXF01 > CALBIE01. Next base: position 4,492 of record CALBIE010000675.1, read on the forward strand.
CAATTCTACTCGAACACGGATCTGTTGTTGAAAGATCTGGACGCACTGCTGGTGAAAACCGTTCGAGTCACCAGTTATCAAATCATCCTGCTCGACGAGACGACGCATACGTTTTCCATGTTTCGCGCCCATCCCGACGAGGGAACAGC
>CALBIE010000676.1 GCA_937893495.1 uncultured Verrucomicrobiales bacterium
TACAGGCCACCGGTTTGATCAAATCGAGAATCAGTGTTGCCCTCTCCACGAAATTTGCCGTTCCGCCGATCATAAATAATTCTGTTGGCCTTGAAAAAATGGTTTGTGCCAAAATGAACCGAAGGTTGGTTACCGGGCGTTCCCGTCAGAACAACGGTGTCAGTCTTGGTCGTGTACACGGCTTTTTCACCCTTGGCGAAACGTTTGTCGCGTTGGCTAATGACGACTACTCCACCCTCCGCAACAATGGATTCCACTTTGGCACCCAGTTGATTGGATATCATCGGTTGTCCCGGACGCGCTGCGGTATTGGTCGCGCTCTTTACAAACTGTGCGGTGAGAATCTGGCTCGTGATAATCATCTGCGCGTCGCGCACGACCACATTGCCGCGGTAAACGGCCTCGCCTTTGTTGAAGTCGTATTCGAATCCATCTTCCGAGACGATTTCGATCACCGCCGGCTTATTGGTCGAAACTGCCGGGGAATTGTCCGCAGCTAATCCGAAGCGAGGCGTAAGTCCGAGGAACAATGCGATTAATAGTCGATTCATGGCGTTTTCTTTCGCAGGACGACGGAGTCACGGCGAACCGTGGTGCGCACGTCGTTGGATATTATCAGGTGTGAATCTTTCTGGCGCCATTCAAAACCGGTGCCGGTAATGGTGAACAAGCCATCGGTTTTCTGCGCTTCCATGATGCCCGCTGACGACGCGATGCGCTTTTGCATGTCCACGACGCAGCTTGGCGCCTGCACAATGAAATTGGTCATGCGGCCCGCGTCGGAATATTCGTAGGTCTCGATCCGCAAGCTGGTTATGGCGATCCGGCCGTCCGGCTGTTGCTTTGCCTGCGCGCCCATGATTACCGAGAGGATCCGATTAGTTTTGCGGTCGTAATCAGGGAATTTGAAATCACGCGCGACGCCATCGGGCGAGAGTTGCGAGCGTAGCAGGGTTGCGCTCAGGACTATGACGATTCCCGGAAGTAGAATCTTCGGCCAACGGCGGCGTGGCTTATTGGCAGACACGGACTGGATGTCGTTCAGGCGAATCATCGTGCGACTTCTTCGACCAGTTTCCTCCATTTACCCTGCGCTTTCAAAATCATTTCCACCACTTCGCGGAACGCGCCATTGCCACCCTGGGTTTTGGTGACGTAGCGGGCGGCCTTGATGGCTTCGGGCCGGCTGTTGGCTGGGGCGCAGGCGAGTCCGACCTTGCGGAGCAGCGCCAGGTCCACCACGTCGTCCCCGATAAAGCAAGTCTCCTCCCAGGTGCAGCCGGTCTGCTTGAGGATTCGTTCGGCGGCTGGCACTTTGCCGTCCTTCGTCTGAATGACAAAGTCCGTTTTCAATTCGGTGGCGCGACACTTGGTTGCCGATGAAGGGCGTGCCGAGATCCAGCCGATTTTAAGACCGGCCATTTGCCAGAGGCGTTGGGCGAGTCCGTCCTGAACGAAGAATCGTTTGGTTTCACCCCGCTCGGAAATGTAAAGACCGCCATCGGTCAGCACGCCATCGACGTCGGTGAGCAGGAGCTTGATTTGTTTGAGTCGGGCGCGAAATGGCGGACCGGAACGATGCTTTTTGGATGTCGGCATGGGGATGATTGAAAATCAACGAACAGCCGCGCGGATCTTGAGCAGGCTTTTAATAAGCGCGGGCATTTCCTTGAGCGGAATCATGTTGGGCCCGTCGCTCAAAGCCTGGTCAGGATTCGGGTGCGTTTCGACGAAGATGGCATCGGCTCCAGCCGTAATGGCGCATCGTGCGAGCAGCGGAGCAAACTCGCGCTGGCCAGAAGATTTGTCGCCGCCGCCGCCTGGCAACTGCACCGAATGGGTGGCATCAAACACGATGGGATATCCAAGCCGTTTCATGATCGCGATCGAGCGCATGTCGGACACGAGATTGTTGTATCCGAAAGTCGTACCGCGCTCGGTCAGCATCAGTTTTTCGCCGCCGGCTTCGTTGGCCTTTTTGACGACCTGCGTCATTTCGGCAGGCGAGAGAAACTGGCCTTTCTTGATATTGACGATTTGACCCGTGCTCACCGCGGCATCGATGAGATCGGTCTGGCGACAGAGAAAGGCGGGGATTTGCAGAATATCCACCACTTCGCCGGCGACGTAAGCCTGTGACTCCGAGTGCACATCGGTGAGGATTGGCACGCCGAATTCCTCGCGGATGCGGGAGAGGATCTTAAGTCCCTCATCGAGGCCCGGTCCGCGAAACGATTTGCCGGAAGTTCGGTTGGCTTTGTCGTAGCTCGCTTTGAAGACGTAGTTGACGCCCAGTCGGCGACAGGTGTCGCGCATCTGCCGGGCAACCTTGCGACAGAGCGCTTCACTTTCGATGACACACGGCCCGGCGATGAGCGTGAGCTTTCGGCCAGACCGGATTTGCTGCCAGAGTTTCGCGGTTGAAGTCACCACCGGTTTTTTAACAGGGCCGACCGCCAAGGTAAAGGCCGGCGGCATGGCGGAAGGGGCGCATCCGCGCACTGTCTCCCGGAGCGCGACTGTGCCTGAAAGGTCAGTCGCAGCAGTCTCTTCCGGATGAATGCCTTGGAATGCGCAACACAACTCAACTACCGAACGTGCTGCGGCTGGTCTCCGACACAGCCGCGCTCCGGCACGGGGGCCGTGTGCGGATGCGCCCGGGCGGAAGGGGTGCATTCGGACATCGCCCCGGGAGCGCGGCGTTTACGCCGCAGAGACGTGGCGGCGGCGAGAGGATTTCGGTATGCCGAGAGCAAAAACGGCGAGTGGCCATCTCTGTGCCCTGAAGGCCGCGCTCCTCGGGTGCGCGGATGCGCCCCGAGGGGGTGATTCAAGCTCCAATGCGTGCTGAGAGACTCTCGCTGAAATCGCCACGCGGTGGCGCCGCTTATTACTCCTGCCCGAATCAGCCCGTTAGTAATGTAGCCGCCGAGGTAAGGAGGCGGACTCTACGGTTTCGAAAGCCTCAAAATCCGCCTCCTTACCTCGGCGGCTACGTGCGTCACATCGTTTTTCAACGGCCTGCTATGGCACTCGGTAGAACACCGCGCCGCAATGCACCTTCCAGGCTGCGTGTTCTTTCACCTTCGTTGCGTAGTAAAGCGTCAAGACTCGTCCGTCCTTTAACGCAATGCTGCTCGGATAGCCGCAATCTCGACTGCTCGCGTCATCCACCAGGGTGAAGCGTTTCGCCCAATCGAATTCGCCGGCCCGGGTTCCGACGATGCCCACCACTCCAAAGGGACCGATCCGGTTGCCCACCGTCAGCAATACTTTTCCGTCAGGCAGCAGGCAAAGGTCGCCCGGGTGCCCGTTCACCGGGGAGATTTGTCGAGTCTTCGACCAGGTGAATCCAGCATCCGTGCTGGACGAAACCCAGACCTCTCCGGCACGCGAACGGATGGCGGCCAGCAGTTTGCCGTCCGGCAATCGCAGTAACGAAGTTTCATTGAGCTGTTGCCGACCGTCACCGATTTCCGAAATTCGGTTCCAGTTGCGGCCATCGTCCTTCGATTGATAAACGTAGCTGTGATTGCGTGTCCCGCCCGATTTCGCGCCCGGTGGGCGAATATCGTAACCGTAAATCCCCATTAACATCGTGCCTTCCGGCAGCGTGACGATTCGCCCGAACGGGCTCCCGAGAAAAATATCCGACACATCGATCTGTAAAGGCTCTGACCAAGTCGTTCCGCCATCGCTCGAACGCGTCGCCCACGTGGAACGCGGTTTGTCCAGCTTCGGGTTGTAGCGACCCTTTTCGTCATACGTCTCCGTGCGCCAGAAACCGACCACCAGCGCGCCGTCTTTCGCCTGACCCAAAGACGGATTGCGGTCATCAGCCGGCGAATCCACGACCACGACCGGCTTCGTCCAGGTTTTCCCTTCGTCACCGGAGAACACCATGTCCAGTCGGCCCTTGATGCTCAAGTGCCCGCCACCGCCTCGCAGCACCACCGCAATCCGCCCGTCGGCGAGTCGGAGTGCCACCGGAAAATAGCCCTGCCCCCCGATTACCAGAGATCGTTGTAAAGACAACCGGGGAACATCCTCGGAGATTACCGCGGTCTTTTCTGCCGCGAACAGCCCCAATGCGGAACCAGCGTAAACCGACGCGAGAAAAGTTCGAAAGGCGGCGGACCGAAAAACGAAGGACCGATGGTGATGGAGTACAGCGGACGGTTGGATCGTTGAGTGGCTCATAGCTGTGTTGACGGCGGGAGTGAATGCGTTCAGAGAAGTTGGATATACTCGAGGACTGGAAAATTCAGCGATAATGAAACCTGAAATTTGGACGTTCGCTGGTTTTTATGAGGACGACTGGGAGGGGTTTGCTACCCGAGTTTCGCGGTTGAAATCACCGCCGCGGATTGAACAGGCCGGTCAGCGGATGGCAAATCCGGGCGCAGTTTGACACTGTTCCCGTTTGCTGACGAGTCGGAGCGCGCCTGTGCCCAGCAATTCTTATTTTGGGAGCGCGGACTTCAGTCCGCTGCAACATCGCAAGCCAGAACAGTTGAATACACGCCGTAACCGCTGTTCGAAATGGCAGCTGAAGCGGAATGAATTCCGCGCCCCGTTTCATAATGCGAATTGCTGGCCTGTGCCTGAAAGGTCAGTCGCAGCAGTTTCGCATTGCCGAAAGCGTTGGAATGATTCAGCCCGCCTCGACAGTCCGGTGTGCTGCGGCTGGTCTGCGACCCAGCCGCGATCCGGGGGCAGTTGTGCGGATGCGCCCCGAACATGGCCTCTCTCAACTCCGCGCTTGTAACGCCATGACCCGACGAATACTTTCCCGGTTATGGCGGCTGACGGGGAACATTCACCGACCAATCGAACGAACCTCCCTTCGGGGCTGGTCACGTTCATGTTCACCGACATCGTTAATTCCACGGCGATGAAGCGGAAGATGCCCGGTGAAACATCGGGCCGTCGCCAGATGGCCTTCCATGAAAAATTCAAGGAACCGCACGAAGCGATCATTCGTAAACAGGTATCCGAGCACGAGGGCGTTATAGTCGAAGGAACTGGAGACGGCTTTTTCATCGTGTTTGCCGCCGCCGAAGCCCTCATTGAGAAGTGCGGCTATCATCGACGCGACGAGGAACTTGCCGACGCGAAGAAGGCGATTCTCGGGGAATAGGAAAAAGCAAAGGGGAGCACACGCGGCTCGCGTGTCGTGTCGGGCGGCCCGCCCGACACTTCGGGGCGTGCGGTATCCTCTTGATGTCCAAACACACAAATGGTTGCCACCCGCACGGCAGATCCCTCCGGCGGGCCGCCGGTCCGAAGCCGGACTGGCATTCAGCCAGGCCGACTGTGCTCCCCGGAATTCGCGGCTCCGCCATGTGTCGCTTATCCGGCTTAATCCGAGTTTATCCGTGGGCAATAATCCCCCTTTTCAGGCCAGCGCCGCGTCAATGAGATGCCCCTGCACATCCGTCAGACGCCGCTCGATGCCGTTGGGCTTGAAGGTCAGCCCTTCGTGGTCGAATCCGAGGGGATGGCCGCACTCCAAACTTCCGGGTCAGGGGACCCGGCCTACAGGTTGTAGGCCCGGTGCCCTCGGCGGCGGTTTTTTTCTGCATTGTTCCACGTTCGCCAGACTCGGGCAGGCGAATTACCCACGGATGAATACCGGATGCACACGGATAAAATGCCCGGGTGGCACGGCTTTTTCCCTTAACTGCCCGTTCAATAGGTAGCCGCTGAGGTAAGGAGGCGGACTTCGGCGATTTCGAACTTCATCTGAATCCGCCTCCCTACCTCGGCGGCTACAACTGCCGAAAAGTTTTTCAACGCTTTGTTTTCGTAATGATGAGTCGGTGATTGCTCGAACCAACGCATGTTCATCCGTGAAAATCCGTGCTCATCCATGGCTGAAGTGTTTTTCCAACTGAACTGTTTCGGCTTAGTGGCTTGACGGTCGGCACAGGAGGAGGCTACAGACGCCGGACTGAATCGAGTTCCCACGTCGTGAATAACGCCAAACCAAACCGCCAACCCTCGCTGGGGCGAACGCTGCTAGTCCTCGGGCGCGTGTCCAACCTGCCCACTGTCTGGTCCAATTGCCTCGCCGGATGGATCATTGGCGGCGGCGGTCCGGTTGCGCACTTGCTGGTGCTGTGCGCCGGGGCATCGCTGATCTACGTCGGCGGAATGTATCTGAACGACGCGTTCGATGTGATGTGGGATGTGGACCACAAAAATGATCGGCCCATTCCGGCGGGTTGGATCAAGGAACGGGCCGTGTGGCTGATGGGGTGGACGTGGCTATTGGTCGGCCTGTTATTACTGGGAACGATCGGAAGCGAACCGTTAATTCTCGGTGGCCTGTTGGTGGCGGTCATCCTGGCCTACGACGCATTTCACAAAAGAATTTCGTGGTCGCCATTCCTGATGGCAGCCTGCCGGTTTTTCCTGATTCTGACCGCCGCATCGGTTGGCGGACGAGAGGGTGTGAATGGCTTCGCCATCTGGTGCGCGTTGGCGCTGGCCGCGTATATCGTGGGACTCAGCTATCTGGCCAAGGCGGAATGTCTGCCGGGAATGCTGCAATACTGGCCACTGGTTTTTCTGCTTGCCCCGATCGGACTGGCAATCATCGTCAACGATGGCAGGTATCGTGAACA
>CALBIE010000677.1 GCA_937893495.1 uncultured Verrucomicrobiales bacterium
AGGAAGACGGTGCGCAGAAGGACTTCGCCCTCGACGATTACAGGCATCGGACTTGTGTCGAGTCGGAAGTTCTCCGGCCCGGGTGCCCCGTGTGGGCGGGAGTTTAGAACGATGCGGCGGTTGATTTGTGTATTTTGTTGCGTCATGATTTTTCTAATTCTGAGTCATCGATTTCCAGTTCCTGCAAATGCTCTCGCAGGATGCACACGGTGGCGAGCGCCTCGATCGTGGGAACGTCGCCACAACATGCCATGGCCAAATCCGGTTCGACGTCGGCGTCCCAGCTGGCCGAATGCCCCGGCAGCCTGTGCTTCACGTCCGCCAGCGTGGTTCATCAGGGCAGATGTTGCCTAATTGTTCAATCGAAACACACGAGTGGTACCGCTGACGAATTCGCAAATCTTACCGTCAACACGCAGGGAAATCGGCGGGACCGCACCATCACGTCCGCGGATCGTGAGCGAATCACGCGTCACCCGCAGATCGAGTGAATGTCCACGGTAGCGTATGCGGATGTCGAGACGCTCGATGTCCTGCGGCAATTCAGGGTGGAGCCGCAGAACGTCGTCCTTGACCTCGATGCCGGTCCATACCCGCTGCACCAGATCGACCGTTCCGGCCATCGCCCCGAGGTGTATCCCCTCCGCCGTGGTGCCCTGCTGAATGTCGGCCACGTCACTCTGCAGTGCTTCCGCGAAGGAGTCCATCGCGCGCGGCCGGTCAGAACGCGCCAGAACCCAGGCATGCACCACACGGCACAACGTGGAGCCGTGGGATGAGCGGTCCAAATAGTAGGTGATGTTTCGAGGAATGGTTTCGTATTCGAATGGATAATCCAGACGCTCGAACAATTCGCCGATTTCCTCGGCGGAGAACAGGTAAAACAACATGAGCACGTCCGCCTGTTTCGAGAGCTTGTAAAAGTTGGCGCTGTCGTTTTCTCCTTCGAGGATCAGATCGAGACGCTGAATATTGCCGTACCGGGTCCGGTAGTCCTCCCAATCCAGTTCCCGCAGTTTTTCGTAGCCCTCGAACTGACTGATAATCCCGTCTTCATGGAACGGGACAAACATCCTGCGACTGATATCGGCCCAGCGGGCGATCTCCTCCGACGACAAGTCAAGCCGCGTCGTGAGCTCGGAGCGACGCATATCAGAAATGAGATCGAGAACCTCCAGTGCCCGGCAAAGCACCCACACGGCCATGAGGTTCGTATAGGCGTTATTGTTGAGGCCGGACGTCGAGGAATCCGGATAGCCGTCGTGAAACTCGTCAGGGCCCATCACGCCGCGGATCTCGTAGCGCCCGCGCCCGTCATTAAAGCTCGCGATACTCGACCAGAAACAGGCGATATCGAGGATCAACTCTGCGCCGTAGGAATGCAAAAACTCGACATCGTGGGTGACCTGGAAGTATTGCCAAACGTTATGGGCGATGGCACTGCCGACGTGGCGCTGCAGGTAGGAGTTGTCGGGCACCCAGCGCTGCGAGCGCGGATTCAGGTTGACCGCCTGGGTCTCCTCCTGACCATCACTTCCACTCTGCCAAGGGAACATCGCTCCCTTGAAACCGGCAGCGGCGGCGGCGGTGCGCGCCTCGCCCAGTCGCCGGTAGCGATACATCAGGAGCGAGCGGGTGATTTCGGGCATTCGATAATTGAAAAACGGGAAAATGAACAGTTCATCCCAGAAAACATGGCCCTGATACGCCTCCCCGGTCCACCCGCGCGCGGGCAAACCAATATCGAGGCCGATGGAATTGGGTGATACGGCCTGGAGCAGGTGAAACATATTCAACCGTAGCAGCATCAGGACGTTCATCTTGAACCCGGGTTCGCCCGCCTGGATATGCACGTCGAAGCGGCGCCACAGGTGCTTCCAGGCACGCACATGGTCCGCCATCACGGCATCGAAACGCCCCCCGTGCGCGATCGCCTTGCGCGCCTCCAGTCCGCACTCCGAAATGGCGTGATCGCGCGACGTATAGAGAGAAACAAGCTTCTCCACCACCAGTGTCTCGCCTTGCTTGACGTTTACTTTGAACTGCTGCCCGATGTATCCCGGTTCCTCGATGAGCTGGCGCCGAACTTCGAGAAGCTGTCCGTTGAGAAACCCCTGCGTTCGCGCCATTTGCGCGACATGAATATTCGACTGGCACGTGCGCACCAGCAGATGCACGCCGTCCTCACCAACGGCCTCGCCTGCCAGCGGCTCCAGGTGCTTGTTGTTGAACTTGCGATACAGCTTCGCGCCCGCGTTGACGATGCGCCCGTCAATCGCCGAACGCACCGTGACGTCGGCTGACCAGTTGTCGGCGGTCAGCGTCAGTTCCAGCGCGCCCAGATGCATGCAACCCATCGAAACCAATCGGCGCTCCTTGAGCGTGCTGCGCCGCCCCTGGCCATCCTCGAAAGTGATGCTCCGCAAGAGGACGCCTCGCCGGAGATTCAGTTCCTGGCGGTAGGATAGAATCTTGACGGTTCGCGCATCGAACCAGTCCTCCCCGGCGATGCAGAATTCGAGCGCAAGCCAGTTGGGAAAATTCACGAGGTCCTCATTCTCGACCACGCGATCAGCGATTTCGGTGTGCAACCGGTTGTAGCCGCCGGCGAGGTAGGTTCCCGGATAGTGAATGTCATCCGCTACGGCCCCGGCGGCAGCGCCGCGCGTCGCGAAATAGCCGTTCCCGAGGGTGCACAGCGCCTCGCGGATCCCCTCTTGCGCCGGGTCGAAGCCCTCGAATACCAGGGACCACGCGGAAGGTGGTTCCACAGCCACTCCGACTTGGCCCAGATCGGTCACCACGACATCGGATCCGCCATCGTGCAGCGCCTTCGCGTGCCCGCGGCGATCGACCCCAATCACACAGCCGAATCGACCGGCGCGACCGGCCTCGACACCGACAATCGCGTCCTCCACGACGACCGCGCGCGAAGGTTCCACTCCGACACGCCGTGCCGCCTCCAGGAAAGCATCCGGAGCCGGCTTGCCTTTGAGCTCAAGCCGGGTGACATCCTTCCCGTCCACTCGAGCGTCGAACAGTTGCGCGATGCCTGCTGCCTCGAGCACCGCCGCGCAGTTGTTGCTCGAGGACACAACGGCGGTTTTGATTTCCTCCGCCCGGAGTTTGCGCACTAGCGCGATCGCAGCCTCATAGGGTTCGATGCCGTCCTGCTCCAGGTGTTTCAGAAAATACCGATCCTTCAGATTGCCCAACGCGCGCACACTTTGCACGTCGGGGCCGTCATCGGGTGAACCCATCGGCAATTCGATTCCACGCGACTCGAGGAAGGCTGCCACCCCATCGTAACGCGGCTTGCCGTCCACGTAGCGCGGATAGTCGCTTTCGATATCAAAGGGAACGAACGGCTCGCCGGTCTGGGTGGCGTGCCGCTCGAGAAAACCGTCGAACAGCTTTTTCCAGGCCGAGGCATGCACGCTCGCCGACCTGGTCAGCACGCCGTCCAGGTCGAACAGCACCGCATCGTAGTCCCGCGGGGAGAGTGTGGTGATGACTTTCATTTAGTATGACCAACGTCCGGCGGCCAGCGCCACATAAGCCAGCCCCAGAACAGCCGCCGTGGCCGCAATGAACCGCCCCAACCGGCCGCCAAACCAGACTGGAAACAGCGCTGGCTGGGCAGTCTCCGCAGTATCCAGCCTGCTTGGCGCGGCGATTGTGCAGCGGTGCGTTGTGGCGCTCAGCAATCATTTCTGTTCTGCCTGCTGAGTGTTTTGCTGTTGGAGTGAACGTCGCGTTTGCGAATTCACCGCACTGGCTGTTACAGCAAGTCCGCCCGCCGAAATAGAGTCGCCAGCGTTGATGTGCCTGCGATGCGTGGTGTTGGTTCAGGCGCAGTCCAACTCCCGCGCGGCGTTGATTTCGCTGATAGAATCTTTGATTCAATTCACCCCATCATTCGCGGTCATGGACATGCAGGGAGACGATCCCACAAATGAGTGGATCGTCCCAATCACAGCAGCTATTCGTAACTCCCTTTCCTCCAGCAAACTGCGGGCCAAAGACTCGCCCGGGTGCGTTGTCTGTTCAAGGGAAGCCCTTTAAACAGATTCCAAAGAAATTTCCAGCATGTCGGCACGTTCAGAGACCATGCGCTTTGCAATGAACCGCCGCAGCGTCCGTGCATTTCACGCATTTCGGCAATGTTTCGATTTGGCAGGGAGGACGAGCGGGATGTGTTTGAATGAGGAGGTCTGAGAGAGGCTTGGGATCATGTTTTTTTGGGATGGGATGTTGCGGCACCGACGGTCGTCGTGGTGGGGCGATGCGAGGCGTGTTGCCGTATTGCCGGCGGTATCGTTCGAGGAATCGCCGGTCGATGGAGTCTTTCAGCCACATGCTGGAGCGACCGCGCCACCAGAACGGCCCCCAGGTCGCCAACCCGGTGCCATCGCCAAGATTGAGGATGGCGAGGTAGCGTTTCTGGGGCGTGTAGTGAGTGAGCGGTTCGCCGTCCAGACTGGCGAGTAAGTTGGAATGGATGTGCCTGGCCTGGCGCACTCCGAAGACACCCAGATTGGGCAGGTCGTGACCTTCGCAACCCTTCTTTCGGTAAACTCGCCAAGCCGGTCTTTCCCGTGAGCGGATGAGCTTTGAGCCCGGTGGCGAGAACGACAAGATCGGCGTCGATGCGGCTCCCTTCTTCTGTGATGAGCGACTCCCGCTCGCGGCGGATCACGCGCGTTTGCGTCCGAATCGTCACACCGGCTCGCGCGAGGCTTCGGTGCAACCGTTCCTCTCCCTGAACCGCTGGTTTGATGTAGCGCAGACTGGTAGTCTGCCGTGCCGCAGGTTGCCAACCTGCGATACAGCCGATTGCCAATCGGCGCTACGTGCTGGCGGGCGTTCATGCCCACAATTTGTGTCGTTTCGTTCGACATTTTTTTGTTCATGTGTATAGCCGACGACGTGACGGCAAAAGTTTTCCTGAAGGAGCTACTCGGGAGACCGTAGCATCGGCGGCCCGGACCGGCTGAAGCCGGGACTACCAACGCCGGGCTGTCGCCTATCAGACAATTTTCTCAATAAGTTTAATAAGATTATGGCGTGATGTTGTACTTCGCGATGGGACGTTCATCCCATGCGAAATTCTATTCCAATCAGCCTGACGCCGCCTC
>CALBIE010000678.1 GCA_937893495.1 uncultured Verrucomicrobiales bacterium
GTATGTAATTGTTAATTGTCTAAAAAGACAATCTATGTTCGAGAAAACCTACCTCGCCAGAGATTGGAAGGGATTCCATGATAATTTTGAGTTCACTCAACTCGGATTGCCTGAAACTCCACCCATTTGGTCTCAACCGATTCGCCCGTTGGGATATGCCAAACTTTCGGCACACCCGTCGCCTTCGGGAATACCCTTGTCGCGGTTCTCGGTCGGCCGGATTCCTCCCATCCGAATGTAATTCGGGTCGAATCCGAGTCCGGCGTCGCATAAACCAAATGAGCCTCCGCTCGAAGGATTCTTCGGCGACCCGTATTTCGGAATCTGACTCTGACCCTGTCCGCCGCTGCCTTGTCTAATTCCAGCGACCCATAACAAAAGCTCTGTGACCAGAAATCGGACGGTTCTTCGCCTCGTCGTTGGATACGCCAATCGTCCACCATTGATTTCCATGTCTGCCCACCGTCAGTTGAGGCTTCCAGATAGTAAACGATATCCGAGCGAGGCGGATTCCCCGAGGCAATATGGGCAGCGGCATAAAGTGTCACAGGAGTCCCCTTCCTTGGCGGGGCGACTTCGAGCGTGAGAGCCGGCGTACCAAAATCACCTTCCACAATATGAGCACGGGCCTGTGGGAGGGTCGGTCCAGCCGAGACTACGGCTCGACCCGAGGCCAGAAAACTGATGTCTGTTCCGTTCGACTTGAGGCGCGGGACAACGGACGAGTTTACCTGGCAAACAGTTCGAATGGTCAAACCACTGTCCGCGAGGGATGCTGCGCTGGCATTAAAGCGGATCAGGTATTGCCGGTGCCCTTTGACCAGATCCGTCAGATCGAGTTGAGTATTCAGGCGGGCGGGCTTGCTCCAGGTTTTTCCGCAGTCGGTGGACGCGGAAACAGTGCAGTCGGTTAGCCCGGCGAGAACGAGTCCGTTGCGGCACCCTGGTTCATAAATACCCCAGTTACTCTGATTCGGCGGGGTTGCACCGACGATGTAGGGCGTGGAAAAGTCAAACGTCACGTGCGACGAACTCTCATCTATCACGCCATCCTTGTAGTCGGCGGTCCGAAAATCCGGCTGATAAGTGTAAACGGCGTTGCCATATCGGACCTGACCGGAACGATTGCCTGCGCCAGTTTTTGAGCGGTACATCCTGTCCGGTTGATTGACCCAGGTAATCGAACGAGTCGGTCCGGGAATGCCACCCTGATTGTAATTGCGACCCCAGAAGACAAACGTCCTGCCATCGTCCAGACCCGGTTCGACATAGCGTCGCAACGTCTCACCGCGTCGCAGATACACCATTGGCGGTGGGCCGGCATAGCCCGCCAGATACTCGGCAACGTTGTAGGATTGGAACGACCGGCCATCAGCCGGATGCAACCCGCAAACCAGCCAGCCATTTTGTTTGGATGGAACAAAAGCCCGATCTGTCCAACGTTTCCAGTCGCTCGTGACTTCACCGGCCGACAGGAGTGATTTGCCATCTCGATCGAACACTACAGTCGAAAGATCATGATCCAACAACACCCACTTGCCATTTCCGTAGGTACCGCCCTTCAAAAAAACCTCAAAACTGTTGTGCGCGTGGGCTCCGATTCCGCGTCCCGATCCGTGGCCCAGCAAGTGTTCAAACTCGGCGGTCCATTGCGAATGTGTGGTGCCGCATAATCCGTAGCCATGAGCGAACAAGCCCGTCCAGTATTCCCGCGACCGTACGTCGCCGCCTTTGCCGAAACCTTTGCCCCACCAATCCTCGAGTCCCTCTTCCCCGTGGGCATAGTGGGTATTCCGCCACAGCCACGAAGCCAGTGCTTTGTCCTGATCAGTTTCGACGCCTCGCCCGGTCACCGAGCGATACGCCTTCGCCTGCGTCTCGAATAGTCGTTCAAACGTGGAAAACGCGAGTTCCCCCGGATACCAGGGATGGTCCGTGCGAATCTGTGGATCGCCGACACCAGCCAGCAGCGGCAAGGGCAGGAGCAGGCAGGCGATTTGGGAAAGGCGGGATTTCATCACATCATCATGAAGTTTGTTTGACTCACTTGTCGATAGAAACGCTGTGACCACGCGGGTAATCCCTTGCCGAGGATTCAAGGTTGCCTATTCTCGCCTCGTGCGATTGCCGGAAGGAATTCAAAGAGCGTGCAAGGCCGTGACGATTTTCTTCGCAATAGGCTCGGGCGGTTGCCTGAGCACGGACGATCCAAATCGGAACCTGTCCTTTCGTCGGGACATCGAGCCCGTACTGGCGAAACATTGCTTTCGCTGCCACGGCGAGAAGGAACAGGAATCACGGCTCGATCTCCGATCGCTCGAAAGCATTTTGGCCGGTGGGGACAGCGGACCGGCCGTGATCGCGGGAGCACCGGAAGACAGCCTGATGCTGGAGTTTGTCTCGGATAAAAAGATGCCACCCAAAGGCCGCAAACTTTCCGCCACCGAAATTGCCCGACTGAGGCAATGGATTATCGAAGGCACCAAACCTTGAAAACAGTTGACCACCGCCAGCGTCCTGTCAGATTTGGGAACATCGCAAAACCCATCACCCTTGATCGCCACCATGAATGATACCATCGAGAAAAACAAACGTCCGCTGACCCGCCGGGAATTCACCGGTCAATCGCTTCAGACCCTCCTGACCATCGCCGTGGTAGAACATCTGTTTCGCGGCGACCTGTTCGCCGGACCCGGTAAAGACGTCGCCGTCAAATGGCTTAACGAGCTCAACCAGATCGGGCTCGACCTCAAGGATCAGAAGCTCCAGCAATTGGCCTGGCAGAAAAAAGTGGCCGAACTGCTGAAGGACATTGAGTTGAATGAACTGCTCAAGTTCATTGATTTCGCCAAACTTGAGAGCGGGGTAAAATGGGCCGATAACGGCGCGCGTAGTCTGCGCCCCAAGTATCCCGATCGACCGGGCATTCCGAAGAATCTGGTGTTCGGCCAACAGATCTTCGCTCTCAAACCGGGCCGGTCCGTCGTGCCGCACGGGCACAACAATATGGCAACGGCGTTTCTGGTGCTGAAGGGGCGATTTCAAGGGCGGCATTACGACCGAATCGAAGACGGTAAGACGCACATGATCATCAAACCGACCATCGACGACTCGTTCGGGCCGGGTGGTGTCTCGACTGTGTCCGATCAGAAGGACAATGTGCATTGGTTCAAGGCGCAGGAGGTTCCCGGCTTTATCTTCAACATCCACATTCTTGGTTTTGATCCAAAGAACAAGAATCGGACCGGTCGCGTGTATGTGGATCCGAATGGCGAGAAAATATCCGGTGGCCTGATCAAGGCGCGACTGGTTGATTCCAAAGAGGCCCATCAACTCTACGGTTAGAAACAATGCCCGATCACGAGGCCGCTGGCCGGAATCTCAGCCACGGATTGAACACGGATGAAACACTGACAGGGTATGAACGCCGGGTCGCCCTGACTCACCTCCGAATTCAAATGACAACCGTTGAATGCCGAACCGTCTGCCTGCCCAATCATCTGTGCTCAATCGGTGTTTCATCCGTTGCTCCATCGCATTATCAAGGCTGAAGGCCGCGAATGCTGCGGGAAATTGTCATCGTTTTGATCGCCCTGTTCGGATTCGCCGATCGCGCGGCAGCTCACCCAATCGCCGAGGTCACCGGCGCGGCCGACATCCGCACGAATCAGGTTTTGGTCGAACTGGACATCGCGCTGGAGGATCTCGTTTTTTTTCACCAGCTCAAAACCAATGCGAATCAACGCATTGCCGCCGCTGACCTCCGCGTTGCCGCCGGGAAGCACGTTGAGTTCCTGCTCAAATACCTGTCTGTTTACGATTCAGTTGGCAATCGTGTGACCGGTCGAAGCGCCGGATGGGATTCTGCCAGACTCCCGGCCGAGGATGTGGACACTGGCGAGTTGAAGGCGCGCAAGTTTCCGTATCGCCTTGAGTATCCCGTGGCGACGCCGCAACGCTTCATCACCTTTGTCCAGCAATTCGGCGGACCGAATACGATTGTTCCGGCAACCCTCGATCTTGTGGTCACGCAGGAGCGCCACTGGCTGGGCAACTCGATCAAGCTGCTGCCCGGTCAGCCACATTCGATTGAACTGTTCTGGGGTGCCGATGCGCCGGAACCAGTTCGCAGCCTCGCGGACATTCGTCGTGCGAGGGCCGGGAAACACGAGCGGCGACACGGCCTCACCGACTTCGGTGAACTGTATTCCTTCATCCACATCGGCACGAACGAAGTCCGTCATGAATTGGTTCTGCCGCTGACGACACTGACACGATGGCTTCCAATCAAACACCGCGATCCGGATTTTATAACCGTCGCGGAACAGGACACGGCAAGAAGTCTCGTCCTTGAATTCCTGCGCACCAACAGTCCGGTGACGCTCAACGGCAGCCCGATGAACCCGCAGATCCGTCAATTCGGATTTCACGGACTGGAGACCATCGACTTCGGTGATGCTGGAATTCCGATTCGGCGAAACATCTTTCAAACCCGCGTCTCCATCGCCTTGGCCCATCTCGCCAATGAGCCGGTTCGCTCTCTAACCGTCGGGTGGAATCATTACGATGAACAGCTCCGCTTCATCAAATCTCTGATCCAGCCGGATGGCTCGGGAGCCGTTCATAATTTCTTCACGCCGGAGCGGCAGGAGTTTTCGTTCCATCAGAACCGACCGGTCCTGCCCGATACCATTGAGATCAGGTTGCCCCCCACAATGGAGATTCGCGAGCAGACGATTCCGTTGCTCCCAATGCTTGCGCTCATTTTGATGGCGGGAGGCATGGCGATGATCTTCATGTATTCACCGGCGGGGCGCCGGCGAAGCCGCATCGGAATTGTAATCGTTGCGGGTTGCGTTTTGATTGGATTGGACGCCTTGATCCGCAAGCCCAACACACCCCAATTGGGCGAGGAAGAGGTGCGACAGGTTTTCCTGCGTTTCTATCAAGACCATTTCGCCAACGGGGCGACAAACGCCGCACCGGAGGAGGTGCGCTTGGTCGCACCGCCGGGAGACAATTCGTCGGGCTTCACCATGGCCGCCCAATGGCGAAACGAAAACTTGATCGACCATTGGGGCCATCGCCACCGGCAAACACTCGAGCATCGAGGAACGTTTGTCCTTGCCGGGGAATCGGGGCAGTGGCAAATCACCCGGACGGACTCGGACACGCCCCGGATTGTTCACGATGAAGTGACGGTGATCCCGGTCAAAGCATCGCGTGTCATCAAGGCGTCAGAAGACCGTTGAGCCACCTATCGTAGCCGCCGAGGTAAGGAGGCGGAACTTCATTGCGTTCAAAGTGACGGAATCCGCCTCCTTACCGCGGCGGCTACATTTGTAGGCGTTGTGGAATACAAATCCCCGGCGATTTAATACTTTGAGTGGTCGGGATATCGTCCCACTCTCGGAGCAACCTCAATTCCTTATGAAAACATTCATCAAACTCACGTTGGCGGTATGCGTGGCAATCGCGTTCACGGGTTGCATCGAAGTCGAAGACATCCTGACGGTTCGAAAAGACGGCACCGGAACCTGGAAATTCACCATGAGTCTTGGGCCGCAAATGGTGGCGATGATGGAATCGGGCGCGAATGCCAACAAGACGAAGGCCATCATGAATGAGGCTGAATTCCGCAAGGCTGTCGCGAAGATCAAGGGCGTTCGCGTGGTTTCATATTCACGGGAAATCGGGAAGGACAAGGTCGGCGCGAGCTTCGAAATCGCCTTTGATTCCATCGCGGAACTGTATCAAAGCACGGATTTTGCCGAACAATTGGAATGGCAGTTCAAGCGAGTGGGGAAAGAATTGGAGGTGACCACCGGCAAAGGACAAATCGGGTCCAAAAGTGATCTGACGTCGCAGATGATGTTCAAATCGGTCAAGGGCCTGATGATGGGATTGAAGATGGATCGAACGCTGGTGTTGCCGAACCCGGTGGGTGAGAACAACGGCGAGAAGGTCTCGGCCAATCGGGTGCGCTGGCTGTTTGAAATGAAATCCGGCACGACGGAGGATGAGTTTAACAACGCATTCAAGCTAAAGCCGATGGCGCGCTGCTCAGCCGCTGGAGTCGGCTTCAAACTGCCCCTCAAGCCCAACGATGGCCAGCGCCCGGACATTAAGGAATTCAAAAGCGCGCCGGTCGCGGTTGGCGCCAAACTGGATGGAGTGCAAGCAAACCCCTATCGCGCGTCCGTCACGCGGCAACGTCGTTATCAGGAGGAGAAGACTCTCTTTTTTGGCGGCGAAAGCCTGTTTCTCACGATGCGCGTGACCTGGCCAGAGACAATCCGGCCGACCGCATGGAGCCACGTTCAGATTGAATCGGCCGCCGATGACTCGGGCACCGACATGAAACCTCCAGGTTCCAGGAGAGAGGAGCGCGTTCAGGATTTGCGTCTGGTAAACGGCAAAGAGCAGACCTCTGAAATCAACGTGTCCTTCGGCATGCCGGCACGCGAGGCTCGTAAGTTCAGTGCGAAGGGCAGCCTGATTCTTCATGTTCCGAGCCGGTTGACGCCGATAAAGGTTCCCAATGTGAAGTCGCTCGTCGGGAAGCAGATCGACGTCGAAGGACTCCGGGATTTGGAACTGAAGGTGAAATCATTCTCCGGCACGCGGTTGGAACTGGAGTCCTCCAAAGACCTGGCCAGCATCACCGATGTGAAACTGCTCAGCGGTGATTTGCAAAACGAGGAGAAGCGCTTCTACATAAATCGTTCAAACTTCCGCTCAACCTGGCGTCTGTCCGTTGGCTTTCAATCCGCCGCCCAGAAATTGACCGACCCCGTTCTGGTAATCGTGGTGGCCGGCGAGGTTGGCAAACATGTGGTCCCGTTCGAGTTCACCGATCTTGAACTCCCATGACCGGTATGACGTGGAGACGGCAGGAGGCGATTTGTATCACTATCTCCCTGACAATCTGAAGTCAGCAACCTCCGGCAATGTCGGAGGCGCGCGGCAGTTCGGGCATCGGACCACTCCGCAGCCGAATTTGAAACGGGAGCGCTTTGGACTGCGGTGGCAGAGCGCAGCGTCGACACCGCTTTCCTTGGGGTGTTCACCAATCGATTTGTATGTTGCGGGCAACCCACGGCTTGCGCTTCCCTTGGCACTGCGGTGACGTTCGACATCCATCCTGCAATTCATCCGACTCATTCACGCCCCGAAAGCGGTGTCAACGCCCTTTCAGGGCTCTGCCACCGCAGTCCATAGGGCCCCGGGACGCTCACCGGTCGTTCGAACTCCCCCCCCTTGCACCAAAACCAACCTCTCGGCCATCCACTCCTCCACCCCGCGACTCCAGGATCCGTAAAACTTGGGGATTCCCCCGGTAGAGCCGGGGGACTTTCGTTCACTTTAATCTGATTCACCTTCTACCGCGTCCGGACGTCCTTGAAGTATTCGATGTGGCCGTCGAGCATCAGTCGATTGCGACCACCGAGGTGTGCGGACCATCCGCGGATCTCATCGGGCAGGCTGCGTACGGTGTTGGGGAAATACGGATCGACGGCGAGTTCGACTTCGACCGGGCCGATCGGGATGCCGATGAATCGGTTGTTTGCCGCACGGAGATCGGGAGCGCATCGTTCAGCGGGCTTTCCCCAGAAATTATCCAGCGGAATCGGGTCTGCCGTCTGATCAAATCGCCACATCCAGTAGTTCACACTGGGGGCGGTGTTCGTATCAACGCCACCAAACTGATGTGCCTGAACCGCGTTCCGCAGCGGGCCGGTACGGATGGCTGGACACTCGAAGATGCGGGTCCTTGGTAAACTGCCTTGCAGAACAACCGCCGCCCATCCCGCTCGCGGATCACTGCGCGGCCAACTCGTCCACGGCTTGTAGCCGCCGGGCAACGAATCCTTCAGGTCACGTCGATCCGGAAACTTTCCTTCGTTGTCATCAAGATACAAACGCCACGTGAGACCGAGTTGGCGCAGGTTGGAAAGGCACGCCGATTTTTGCGCGGAGCCTTTGGCGCGCCCGAGCGCGGGCAACAACAATCCGGCCAGCACCGCGATGATCGCGATGACAACCAGAAGCTCGATCAACGAGAAACCCCGGCGATAGGCAGGCGCGATTCGAGTCGTCCGTGGCAAATTTGTCTTATCCAATGATTTCTTCGATTCCAACATGGTTGAATTTTCCGAAGGTAATTACTGGTAGAATTCCCGCAACACGTTAATACGCGCCTGTCTGAATCCTGGCCCGGTTCGACGGCACCCGTTCGAAAGCATCATGTTCGGTATTCGACCGCTGGTTGTAGGGATCCGTTTATGTCTAATACTGGGAGAAGAACTTCCCGCAATCCCCCACGGTCTTCTCGCTGCGCGGCGACAACGCCAGCGACTTCCCTGCCGCGATTGTGGTAACCGAACCACTCAACAAGAACGCGAAGTGACTGAAATTCTTCGGTACATTGTAAATTGTCGGGACCGACACCTTTTCTTTTCGACGGTTCGGCAGGGACATCGGTTACACTTTATCTGAGGACCGTTCACACCGTCATTCTCACAATGAAAAAGGATACTGTTGATTATTCCGAAGAGGGAGAGTCGATTCAGAAGTTTCTCGACCACCAACGAAAAGTTACGGCGGTTTCCAGCGAGCCGGCTGCGATCAACGATGATCGCCGGAGCTTGCAGGTTTCTCCCCTGCAACCGCGCTCATCAACTTACGACGGGGGCCAGCCCAATGCCTCGCATGAGCGCGTATTTCAGCGGCTGGGGAATCCGCTTTTGGAGTGCCAACGTTGGCTCGTTGGACGCTCAGCACAAGGATGACCGATTCATGCTCGCAGGGCGGCCGTCGTCACAGAGGGAAACCACCATCAAAGATTGGTACGAGGACGTAAATCACAGATGTGCTGCCTACGTGGAACTCCATCTGCGAAAGTTTCAAAGGGAGCAGACCATCAATATTCTGGCCAACCTCCGTGGCATGAACCTGCCCGGATCCTATGCTCAGTTGTTCGTGGGCAGGCGACAAGTCGCCGTTGTCGAGACCCCCGGAAACCTCGTTCCTGTAGAACTGTCCTGCACCATTATCAACCTTCCCGGAGACGTGAACATTCCGATCATTGTGCGACTTGCCGCCAAAGGAACAAGCAGTCCATCTTTGTTCTTCGAAGGCATGACAATTTCGCTCGGGTAGCTTCGGGACAGCGAGCTTGTCCAGCGCCAAGTTGATTACAATTCACCCTCCACCGGTCAATACCGGCGGAGGGTTTTCGTTGCCCCGCCACCGTCCAACCTGCTCGCGCATTGTCGCCGGGTGATATCCTTCCGCATCACCCAACTAAACGATCTAGTTTGCATCTCCCACGAAAAACCGGTAAATCCGCGTCATCGCTTTGAAGGTTTTCCTGACATTTACCGGGTTTCATGATCCGTTTGCGGGGGCTTCCATTGATGGTGGAGACGAGGCCGGACCGGTTTTGACGGTCGTCGGGGAGGTTGGTTTTGACGCCGTCTTCTTGTTTTCGACCCCGAGCACAAATGAGGTGTCGGAAAGGACACGGGACGAGTTGGGAAAGCGGTTTCCGAATACGGCTGTCTCGATGGTGAGCGTGCCGGTGAAGGATCCGACGAATTACCTGGAGATTCTCAAGCATCTGCGAAAGCACTACGCGATGATCGCGGCGAAGCACGACGGGGCGGAATTCTACATCAGTGTCTCCTCGGGCACGCCGCAGATGCACGCGTGTTGGATGATGCTGGCCGCAAGCGGTGAGATTCCGGCAAAGGTGTTGCAGTCTCGGGCGGCAAAGTTTACCCCGGCGGGCAAGTCGCGGGTTTGGGAGACGGACTTTAGCGATCCGGCGTTTCCGACCGTCAAGGCATTCAAGAATCTCGCTGCGTTGGATGAGTTTGCCGGCTTGGATGATGCCACTCGCGAAAGCCTCGGGATCGTTGGGGACAACCATGCGTTTCTTCGCGCATTGGAAAAAGCCCAGTTGCTGGCGGAATACGATTCGCATGTGTTGTTGCTCGGGGAAACCGGTGTCGGGAAGGAAGTCTTTGCCGATGCCATCCATCACTGGAGCAATCGTCGGGGGAAACCGTTCATCCCGATCAACTGTGCCGGATTGGCTGAACATCTGATTGAGAGCCAGTTGTTCGGTCACAAGAAGGGTGCCTTCACCGGAGCGAATGAACTTCACATTGGCTGTTTCGAGGCGGCGAACGGCGGCACCTTGTTCCTCGATGAAATCGGCGAGCTTCCGCTGAAGTTGCAGTCCAACCTGCTCCGCGCCTTGGGGGAGGGGAAGATCGTGCGCCTTGGCACAACGAAGGAGATCAAGGTGGATGTGCGCGTGATTGCCGCTACCAATACGGACATCGACGATGCAGTGAAACGGCGTGCGTTTCGTAAGGACCTGAGTCACCGATTCGACGATCGTATCAATATCCCTGCACTCCGGGAACGAAGGTCGGACATCCCACGACTGGCGCAGCACTTCCTCGATGAGTGGAACTCCAAGCACCGAAAGCAGCTTCGCCTGAGCGCGGACGCAATCAGGCGTCTGAGCGGGCACTCTTGGCCCGGCAATATTCGCCAGTTGAGGAAAGTGATCGAGAGTTCAGCCCGGCTCTGCAAGGGCTCAATCATCAAGCCATCGGCTCTGGAGTTTTACGGGGACTCGGGTGACGAGAGTATTCTCGAACTGCCGGAGCCACATGAAGGGTTCTCGTTGGCCGACTATCAGGCCGAGGTGCGCGCAAGACTGATCGAGATGGCATTGGAGAAAAGCAATGGCAACAAGAGCCAGGCCGGCCGACTCCTCGGGATGACGCCACAGGCCATCAGTCAGGAAGTGAAGC
This sequence comes from uncultured Verrucomicrobiales bacterium, assembly GCA_937893495.1. Lineage (GTDB taxonomy): Bacteria > Verrucomicrobiota > Verrucomicrobiia > Limisphaerales > JAYPXF01 > CALBIE01. The sequence goes on from CALBIE010000678.1 coordinate 10,833, forward strand.
GGAAGTCGTAAACAAGGCTTTCACGCGTTTAAACTTGTGTTTAAACAGGGCTGAATCACAAACTCGGCATATCAGGGAAAAATGGTGAAAACCTGGGCTTTTTGGACAATGAGACAGTTGGCACGGGCCGTGCATAAGGGATTGCAGCAATTATGCAACACGGCTCGGACAACCCAATGCGGAAAGGTGAAATCTTGAAGTCACTCAACTTCGAGTTTCTCCGGCCGCACTATCCCGAACTCGCGGACCTTGGCGGGTTCGCCGAGCATTACGCGTTCAACGACGCCAGCGGCGCGCTCGTGAAGCTCCGCACCTTCGCGGAGGACATGGTCAGCGCCCTCTACACCCATCACGAACTCCCGCGCCAGTTCCCGTCGTCGCTCAACGACATGCTCGGCGACACGATGTTCCGGAAGATGATGCCTGCGGTAGTCCTGAACAAGCTCCACGCCCTGCGCACACACGGCAACAAGGCTGCGCATGGCAAGGGTGGCCAGTTCAAACCGCACCATGCCACCTGGTTGGCTGAAGAGGCCCACAGTCTTGCTCAATGGTTCTTCATCTCCGTGTGCGGCGGCGCGAAGGCTGACTGCCCGGATTTTATCAAGCTGACGCCCGAGCAGGTCGATGAGTCCACTCAACTCAAGAAGGAGAAGAGCGCCTACGTCCGGCAACTCGCCGATCAGGAAGCCCGGATGTCGCAACTGCTGGAGGAACTCGAGCAGGCCCGCGCCAAGGCAAAACGCGAGGAGAAATCCGCCGAAGAACTCAAGGCCATCCTCAAGCGGACGCAGCAGGCAGCCAACGTCCTCGAGTTTGACGAGGAGACCACACGCCTCCAACTCATCGACGCCATGCTCAAGGACGCCGGCTGGAATGTTGGTCCCCGGGGCCAGAACACCACCGAAGTCGGGCAGGAGGTCGAGGTGCCCGATCAACCCACCACTTCCGGCATCGGTTATGCCGACTACGTCCTGTGGGATGAGAACGGCAAGCCGCTCGCCGTCGTCGAGGCCAAGAAGACCACCGTGGATGCCCAGCAGGGACAGAACCAGGCGCTCTACTACGCGAATGGTCTGGAGAAGAAGTTCGGCCAGCGCCCCGTCATTTTCTTCACCAACGGCTACGACATCTTCATCTGGGACGACGCCAAGAAGGAGCCGCCGCGTTCCCTCTTCGGCTTCTACTCGAAGGACAGCCTTCAATACCTCCACTACCAGAACGCCAATCGGGCCAAAGTCCTTGCCGACACGAAGCCCAAGCAGAGCATCGTGGATCGCATGTATCAGATCGAGGCCATCAAGCGCATCTGCGAACGATTCGACCAGCGCCGCCGTTTCGCCCTGTTGGTGCAGGCGACCGGCACCGGCAAGACCCGCGTGGCCATCGCCTTTTCCGACGTGATGCTGGAAGCCAGTTGGGCCAAGCGAATCCTTTTCCTCAGCGACCGCCGCGAACTCCGCAAACAGGCGCGTGATGTTTTCCTCGAACACCTGCCCGGCGCTCCGCTCACCTATGTCAATCGCTCCACCGCCGATGACCGGGAGAAACGCATCTACCTCGCAACCTACCCGGCGATGATGCGATGCTTTGAGAATTTCGACGTGGGATTCTTCGACCTCATCATTGCCGACGAATCCCATCGCAGCATCTACAACCGTTACCGCGATCTCTTCCGCTATTTCGACGCCTACCAGGTGGGGCTGACCGCCACGCCCATCAAGTTCGTCGCCCGCAACACCTACAAAATGTTCGAGTGCGAAATCGAGGATCCCACCGCCAATTTTGATTACCAACAGGCCGTCAATCACGTCCCGCCGTATCTCTGCCCGTTCGAGGTCATCAAGCACACTACCAAGTTCCTCCGCGAGGGCATCAAGTATTCCGACATGACGCCGGAGCAGCGGGAGGAACTCGAGGACCAGGTCGAGGACGCGGAGACCGTCAACTACGAACGCCTTCAGGTGGCCAAATCAGTTTTCAACAAGGACACCGATCGCGCCATCATCCGCAACCTCATGGAGAACGGCCTCAAGGTGGATGACGGCAGCAAGCTCGGCAAGAGCATCGTCTTCGCGCGCAATCACGCCCATGCCCTCCAGTTGAAGGCCGTCTTCGACGAACTCTATCCCCAATACGGCGGCAAATTCTGCGTCGTCATCGACAATTACGAACCCCGCGCCGAACAACTAATCGATGATTTCAAGACCACCGACGGCAGCAAGGACCTCACCATCGCCATCTCCGTGGACATGCTCGACACGGGCATCGACATCCCGTCGATCCTCAACCTCGTCTTCGCGAAACCGGTCAAATCCTTCGCCAAGTTCTGGCAGATGATTGGTCGCGGCACCCGACTCTGCCCGAATGTCTTTGGCCCGGGGAAGGACAAGGAGAAATTCCGCATCTTCGATCACTGGGGCAACTTTGAGTATTTCGACGCGCTGGAGGAGGAGGTTGAGCCGGGCCGGAGCAAGAGCCTCATGCAGGTCCTGTTCGAGAACCGCCTCGCGCTGGCTGAGGAGGCCATCAGGCAGCAGGATACGGATGTCTTCCAACTTGCCGTCAAACTCATCCGCAGCGACGTGAACGCCCTGCCGGAAAACACCATCGCCGTGCGCGAACGGTGGAAGGAGGTCAAGGCCGTGCAGAAGGAGGGCGTCATCGAGGGCTTTGAGGCCGCCACCGTCGCCGTGCTGCGCGACCCCATCGCGCCGCTCATGCAATGGCGTAATACCGCCGGCAAGGAGGCCGCGTATCGCTTTGACCTGCTCGTGACCCGGCTCGGCGTGGCGCTGCTGCGCGAGTCTGCCGAGTTCGAGGACCTCAAGGCCGACCTGATTGGTGACCTCACCCTGCTGCCCATCAACCTTGCCCAGGTGAATGAGAAAATCGACCTCATCAAGGCCGTCAAGAAACCCGAATTCTGGGTGTCCCCCACGGTTGCCGGACTGGACGAAGTGCGCCGAGAACTGCGCGGCATCATGCACCTCAAGCAGAAGACCACGACCCCGGTCATCCCGCCGCTCGTGCTCGATGTGAAGGAGGACTCCGACGAATACCAGACCGACTCCCACGAAGTTAAACTCGCCGGGCTGGACCTCGTCGCCTATCGCGAACGGGTGGAAGGTGTGTTCAAGGACTTGCTGACGAAGAACGCCGCCCTCGGCAAAATCCGTTCCGGCCAGGCCGTCTCCGCCGATGAGATTGCGGACCTCGCCGATGAGATCGCCCAGATTGACCCCGCCGTGACCCTGGAGGACCTGCTCGAGCATTTCCCGAACAAGGCAAAGCGTATTGAACTCGCCATCCGCCGGATTGTCGGCATGGACCCGGAGCAGGTGAACACGATTTTCACCACCTTCGTGAATCAATTTCCGAAACTTTCCGCCGATCAGATCCGCTTCCTCGACCTGCTCAAGAACCACATCGCCAAATACGGCGCCATCGAGGAGGAGAAACTCTGGGAAGCACCCTTCACCTCCATCGACGGCAACGGCGTCTCCGGCGTATTCGACAACGACGCCCAACTCGACCAACTCCTCGCCATCGTCAAACAACTCAACTTTGAACCATCATGAATAAGACAATAGTAGAAGAAGATCCGGAAACGAAAGTTTCGTTTAGATACCCGCCAAACAGGTGCGAGAATGACGCTCAATTAAGCGAATGGATACTTGGTGAAGCGAAGGAGAAAGTGCGCAATCTGCACATTCGCGAATGTTTCATTGGGACTATCAAGAGCATTGGTCCTGTTTTGGAACAAGCGAACGCCAAGGTATTCATCAAGGCAATTCCCGGAAAAAACCGCCAGCGCCGAGTTTTGGATCCAATTTTCAATATAATGCAACCCACCACCTCACTTTTCCCATCAGCGTAAATCAGCGTCCATCAGCGGTTAAAAACTTTCCCCAATGATTACCGGCCCCCTCAAAAGCAAAATCGACAAGCTCTGGACCGAGTTCTGGTCCGGCGGCATCACCAATCCCATCAGCGTCATTGAGCAGATCTCTTTCCTGATGTTCGCCCGCCTGCTGGACATCAACGAAGCCAAGACCGAGAAGAAGGCCCAGCGCGTTCCGGCCGCGAAGAAGGAACTCCTCTTCGGCCCGGACGAACAGCACATCCGCTGGAGCAGTTTCCGGCACGAATCCAGCCCCGACAAGTTGCTCAAGATTGTCCGGGACGAACTCTTCCCCTTCCTTGAGAAGGAACTGCCCAAACGCTCCGCCCTCGGCAACTACCTCAAGGGTGCCCAATGCCTCATCGCCAAACCCAGCCTGCTGGTGACCGCCGTCAACCTCATCGACGAACTCCCGCTGGCCAGGGCCGACACCAAGGGCGACCTCTACGAGTACATGCTCGGCAAACTTTCCACCGCCGGCATCGCGGGTCAGTTCCGCACCCCGCGCCACATCATCCAGGCCATGGTCCGGATGCTGAATCCCAAGCCCACCGAGGTCGTGGGCGACCCCGCCTGCGGCACCGCCGGGTTCCTCGTCGAGACCATGAACCACCTGCTGGAGACTTATTCCACTCCCGAACTGGTCCATACTGACGAGGACGGCGTGACGCACCATCCCGGCGACCAGTTGGAGCCGTTCCGGAAGCACATCCAGAACGGCATGTTTCACGGGTTCGACTTTGACCAGACCATGCTGCGCATCGCCGCCATGAACCTCCTGCTGCACGGCGTGGATTCCCCCTGCATCAACTACCAGGACACGTTGGCGGGTTCGTTCGCCGATCGCTATCCGAAGGAGTCCGGTGACTTCTTCGATGTCATTCTCGCCAACCCGCCGTTCAAGGGCAGCATCGACGCCGAGAACATCGAGGCCAACCTCAAGAGCAAGGTCAAGACCACCAAGACCGAACTGCTCTTTCTGATTCTCATGCTGCGAATGCTCAAGATGGGCGGGCGCTGCGCCGTGATTGTGCCCGATGGCGTGCTCTTTGGCTCCAGCAAGGCGCACACCATCGTGCGCAAACTGCTCGTGGAGCAGAACCAGTTGGAGGCAGTCATCTCGCTGCCGTCTGGCGTGTTCAAGCCCTACGCCGGTGTCTCCACCGCCATCCTCCTGTTCACCAAGGGCGGCCGCACGGACGATGTGTGGTTCTACAAGGTCGAGCGGGACGGCTTTTCACTGGACGACAAACGCACCGAACTGCCCAAAGACCAGAACGACCTCCCCGATTTGCTGACGCAGTGGCAGGCGCGGAATCCGAAGAAAAAATCCGACCGCACCGCGCAGCATTTCTTCGTGCCGCTCCGGGAGATTGAGGGCAACAAGTTCGACCTCTCCGTGAACCGCTACCGCGAGGCACGGCACGAGGAAGTGGCCCACGATCCGCCCAAGGTCATCCTCAAGAACCTGAAAAAGATGGAGCGCGACATCCAACAGGGGCTGGAACAACTGGACGGGATGCTGAAGTGAGCGACGCTGCCGTCATCCCCGCCGACTACGCCGTCTGGTTGACCGACGTGAAGTCGCGCATCCAGTCCGCCCGCACGGTCGCCGCCCGTGCCGTCAACCGCGAACTCGTCCTGCTCTATTGGGACCTGGGGCGGGACATCGTCGAAAAACAGCAGTCCAAGGGCTGGGGCGACAGCGTGATTGAACAACTCGCCCGCGACCTGCGGGGGGCGTTTCCGGGGGCACAAGGATTCTCAGCGTCAAACCTGTGGCGGATGAAGCAATGTCATCAGGTTTACACCGGGGCGGACTTTCTCGCACAAGCTGTGAGAGAATTGGCCCACGACCGCCACGCACCGTTTCTCGAACCGCTTGTGCAAGAACTTGGCATCCCTCCAGGAAAGAAATCTCTGGATCAGCTGGTTCCCGAAAAACTCGCACAGCTTGTGCGAGAATTGGCCGCCCTGGTCCCATGGGGCCACCATGTCAACCACCTCATCAAGGTCGAGAACCCCGCCGAACGCCTCTTCTACCTCCTGGCCACCGCCCGCTTTGGCTGGACCCGCCGCGTGCTGCTCAACCAGATCAAGGCCGGCGCCTATGAGCGCAGCCTGGCCGAGGGCAAGTCCCACAACTTCCCCGCCGCCCTGCCGGAGCACCTCGCCGAGCAGGCCGAGGAGACGCTCAAAAGCTCCTACAACCTCGAATTCCTCGGCATCCACCGCGCCGTGAAGGAACGCGACCTGGAGGACCGCCTCATCGGCCAGTTGCGCGACTTCATCCTCGAACTCGGCTACGGCTTCTGCTTTATCGGCCGCCAGCACCGGCTCGGCCTCGGGCGCAAGGAATACTTCATCGACCTGCTGTTCTACCACCGCTTCCTCAAGTGCCTCGTCGCCCTCGACTTGAAGCTCGGCGAGTTCGAGCCCGAGCACGCCGGCAAGATGGATTTCTACCTGAACCTGCTCAATGAAAAGGAGCGCGGCCCGGACGACCATCCCTCCATCGGCATCATCCTCTGCGCCGCCAAGGACGACCTCGAAGTCGAGTTCGCCCTGCGGACCAAGGGCAACCCCATCGGCGTCGCCGAATACCAGTTGAAGCCCACGCTGCCCCGCGAACTCAAGGGCAAGCTGCCCACCACCAAACAGCTCGGCGAAGCCCTCGGGCTCGGGGTGAAAAAGAAAGGGATTCGGCGATGAGATACGAGTTTGAACCAACTTGCATCCCGTGCAATTTCTGTCAGCTAGAGGCGGAAGGGAGGTCGTTGTGAATGCCCGATGGAGAACAGTCCCGCTCCGGGAGTTGGTCCAGCCCGTCGAGACTTGGAATCCCGCGCGTTCGCCTTCAGATGAAGTCTTTCACTACATCGACCTCAGCGCCGTTGACCAGTATGCAAAGCTCCTTACCGGTGCACGTGAGGTGCCATGCAGCGAAGCTCCAAGCCGCGCCCGTCAGCTTGTAGCTCGCGGGGATGTTCTTGTTTCAACTGTCCGACCGAACTTAAACGGCGTCGCCCGCGTGCCAGATCAGTTTGATGGGGCAACGGCTTCCACCGGGTTCTGCGTGTTAAGGCCGCGAAAAACAGAATTTGCCGGCAGCTATCTGTATCATTGGGTCAAATCCCCATCGTTCGTGGCCGACATGGTGGCCAAAGCCACTGGAGCAAGTTACCCGGCGGTTTCCGACAGGATCATATTCGACTCACTCATCCCCCTGCCACCGCTGGCGGAGCAGCGGCGGATTGCGGAGGTGCTGGACCGGGCGGAGGCGTTGCGGGCCCAGCGCCGCGCCGCCCTCGCCCAACTCGACGCCCTCACCCAATCCCTCTTCCTCGACCTCTTCGGCGACCCCGCCACCAACCCGAAAGGCTGGGCGAAGCATCACTTGGAAAAGCTCTGTTCCATTGACGCGCCGCTAGTTGACCCGACGCGCGAAGAGTATCGCAAACTCCGCCACTATGGACCTGACCGCATTGAGCGTGACACCGGCGGGCTTCTACCTGCGAAGACAGTCGAGGAAGACGGCCAGATAAGCGCGAAGTTCTTGTTCGACCACGACGCCATTCTTTACAGCAAGATTCGGCCGAACCTCAACAAAGTGGCGCTGACCAAAGGCAGAGGGTTGTGCAGCGCGGATGTCTATCCAGTCTTGGTCAAGGGTGACGTGCTCACGCGGGAATTCTTTTGGTGTCTCCTGCGCGGCAATCATTTTTTGAGCTACGCCGCCGAGTTCTCGAACCGAGCAAACATCCCGAAGATTAACCGCGACCAATTCCTCGGTTACGCGGCAATTTGTCCCCCCATCACATTGCAGCGCGAATTCGCCCGGCGAGTGACGGCGGTGGAGGCGCTGAAGAAGACGCAGCGCGCGTCGCTGGCGGAACTGGACGCCCTCTTCGCCTCCCTCCAAAACCGCGCCTTCCGTGGGGAATTATGAACCCGCCCATTCCCAGGCCCAAAGGGCCGCCATCCCTCAGCCCAGGGCAACGCCCTGGGAATCCGGGCCAAAAAACCATGCGGCCTGAAGGGCCGCGATACGGACGACGCAACGCATCCTATCGCGCCCCGTTGGGGCGCACAAATTTGTTGATGGGCCTCAACCCAGCCCGTTGGGCTGGGCTGAGGAATCACGGGCCGTTGGCCCGAACAGACGCCGTTGTCCGTATCACTGCGCTAACCCGAACGCACGCCCTTGCCGGCATCATCGCGTTGGAACGAAACACCGTGGTCGCCGGTTTCGCTCGGTTGACCCGAACGCCCAGCGCCAACGGCGCGCCATCCCTCAGCCCAGGGCAACGCCCTGGGTATGGATACGCCAACGCCCTGCGGCCTGAAGGGCCGCGATAACCCATCCCACCATGCCACAATCATTATCCCGCATTCTGATTCATCTGGTGTTCAGCACGAAAAATCGCGAACGCATCCTCCCGCCCGCCATCCAGACGGAATTGCATCCCTACCTCGCCGGAACGTTGGACAACATCGAATGCCCATCATTGCAGGTCGGCGGCGTGGAAGACCACGTCCATCTGTTGTTCGGCCTGTCCCGCACGCGCACCATCGCCGACGTGGTCGAGAAGGTGAAAATCAGTTCGTCCAAATGGATCAAGGCCAAGGGTGTCACGTTCGCGGATTTCCATTGGCAGTCGGGCTACGGCGCATTCTCCGTCAGCCAATCGGATGCGGATGCGGTGGTGGCCTACATCCGCAACCAGGCGCAGCATCACCTGAAGATGACGTTTCAAGACGAATACCGGCGGTTGCTGGAACGGTATCAGGTCGCATTTGATGAACGCTATGTGTGGGATTGATGATTATCGCGCCCCGTTGGGGCGCACAGATTTGTTGATGGACCTCAACCCAGCCCGTTGGGCTGGGCTGAGGAATCACGGGCCGTTGGCCCGAAACGTAACGGGCATGTCATCGCCCATCCCATTGCAGCGCGAATCCGCCATCCAAGTGACGGCGGTGAAGCCTGCCCGGCGTGCATCTCCGGCGGAACTGTACGCCCTCGACTTTCACCCACAACACCACGCCTTTCGCGGCGAACTCTGAACCAGAAACATTATTCCCATGCCTGCAATTCCCAAAAACGCGCAACTCGGCCCCAGAGGCAAGGCCCTCCTCCAGGTCATCGTCGAAGCCATCGACAACGGCGAAATTCAGGAAGACCAGCCCGAAACCTTTTTAGCGTATTCCGTTTGCCTGCAACGCCTCGGCGATCCACAAGATGGTCCGACCTACACCGAAGGTGCCCGCCTCCAGTTCCACGGCCTCAATGAATTGAACGAATGGACCATGGCCAATCCGGGCATCCCCAAGGTCACCGGCCTCATCGTGAACAAGGAGAGCTGCCAACCCAGCAAAGGTTACGTCGAATCCAACGGTCGCCCCTACCAGAACATGCAATGGATCCCCTGGTGGATGGAAGAAACCCGCAAAGCCATCCAGTTCGACTGGAACCCCTACCTCGGAGGTAATCCGTGAACGACACCAAACAATTCCTCCGCTATTTGGTTCCCGGATTGTTTTTTCTGTTTCAGCTCGCCCTTTTGGTCGGGATAACGTCGCCACCTGTGGTGAAACATGTTTATAAGGAGATCCTGGTAGCAAAACCTAATGCTGCGTTAATCACCCTCTTTGCCGGTGGAGTGGTCGGCTACTTGGCAAGCCTCTTTCACCACTTGATCTATTGGTGGCCCGGTCGTCCTAGTTTTTATTCGACGATTATTCACAAGGGGATATTGAAGTCGGCAATAACGAACAATTGGCTGACACTCCAGTTGCCGAACAAGAACACGATAACGATCAAGGATTTAGATAAGCAGGATTCCGGTGAAGACTGGCAAATCATAAACACCGTTTGGCATTTCCGCCGGTCCTGCATGGATTCTTGCCTGGACAGAGCAACAGGGCGCGTGGAAGCAATCGTTGACCTCACTCATGGTGCCGGTACTACAGTAATTGCCGGAATCTTCGCGATAGTCGGATGGCTTTTTTGGATAATATGCTACAGTGCCAAGTTTCCCCCGTTTATACCAAGCTACGGAGCCGAAGGATTGTACCCTTACGGTATACTTGCTTCATTCGTCATCGCCGTTACTACACTCATTTTTCTCATTCTTTCCTATCAAAGACTCGTGGCTCACTCTCAAGGATTGATCAACTCCCTTTTCATCACCGATCTTAAAAACGCAAAACCGCGCACCCCGACAATTATCGTCGAGTGCGTCAAACCGTAGCCTGGTGAGCGTATGACCCGTCTTGATAACATCCGCGAATCACTGGACACAGAGGTCAAAGGCTGGCTTGATCCAGACGGTTCTGATGACCAAGATTGCCCGCGCCAAAACGAAAACGGGTCAGTCCCGACAATTGACAATCCTTTGACCATATCATTTACAGTCTCGTTCTGATCACTAATTCAGCGTCGCAATCACTGCTATCCGTCCACGCCAAATATCGCCATTATTAGTGTTTCCAGTGTCAGAGCCAGCAAGGTCAATTCACTCCGGTCGGAAAAAGGTCGGGAAAGTAGTAACCCACACAATACATCGGAAAGCCGAGATACAGCGGTCCGCGATCCGAGTCCGAACCGATTACACCGGATTCCAGCAGCCTGCCAAAGACCGATCGGGCCGTGCGTTCGGATACGCCCATGATCGCTTTCACGTCCGAACGGCGCACCTCACCGCGCAGACAGATGGTTCGCAACAATTCTCCCGTGCCCTTCGGCAGCTTCTTCTCCAGTTCACGAACCCGGGCGTATCCAAGAATCCGGTCCTGAAAACCATCGAGAGCAAGGCAGCACCGGCTCCATATCCACCGGACGATCGAACCGTTCTCTGGCCATTTTTTGCCGGTCTATTTGCCGGTGTTGTTGGCCGACAACATGCTGAAGAAAAGCCCTAAAATAGGATTAGTCCGCCTGTTCAAAGCAGATAATCCACTGATTCTCAAAATTTCACCGAACAGGCTAAAACAATATTTTGCCGGTCTGTCATTTGTCACGATTTGGTCGGCCCCACACCGGCGAGCGCAGCCATCCTACTCCTTCACGGTCACAATCGCCTCGGCCCATTCGCGCAGGTCGATTCCCTTCGAGAACACATCTGCCGTAATGATGTGCACACCGAGGCGTGCTCCGCTGGAGACCTGCACCTCCACGGGTACAACGGCTTGTTTGTTCGGGCCGATTTGCGCACTTAGCTTTTTCCCACCGACCAATGAAAAGCCCTCGGGCAGATTGGGCTTCAGGCTCATCTGGCGCGCCTTCGGTGAATGATTCCAGAAGCGGAATTCGAACTTCAATGTTTTCCCCGGCGTGGTGTCCACACCATAGGGATAGAACCACGCCCATTGTTCATCGACACCGTAGTTGGGATCGTCCCACGGCACCAGGTCGCGCAGCATGGCGATGCGTTCGCGGTAGCCGCCTTCGAGAAAATCCATCTGCTTCGGCGTGTAACTGAAGATGAAGTTTACGTGCTCATTCATCAGGTAGTAATCGCCGATGTCCTTCGTCAACTGGCGCATGATTTTGAAGCAGCGAAGATAGCCGGTGTCCTCATGCAGAAGGTTGCGGTTGAGCACACAGTAATCATCCATGCCCGAGGGCGTGAATGCGTCGCCGACGAAGAACACGGTCTTCGCTCCCGGTTTCCGCACGAGCAACGCCCCGTGCAGCAGCGTCTGGCCGGGGAAGAATCGAAACGTCAGATCGTATTCGTGCCATTTCATTTTTGCGCCGTCCTTCATGCCGATGACCTCCTTGATCGGCTTGTCCGTGCCGGCGGCCATGTGCCATGCGCCGGGGTTCTCGAGGATGTCCTCGTATTCTTCGGTCGAATAGACCGGGCACTTGAATTCCTCGGCCGCAGCCTGCACGAAGTGGGTGTGGTCACCGTGATAATGCGTCACGAAAATGCCCTCCACTTTTTTCACCAGTCCCTGCTTCATCAGATTCTTGACAAAGTCGATATAGCGTTGGCTGCCGCAATCAAGCAGGAACGCCGATCCGTTTTCCGCGAGAATGATCCGCGTGGTGCCGGTCGCGAGAATCCAGTCGGGAAGTTCCTCGTGATGCGAGTACGGCATCAACGTGAAATCCGCACCGGGCCCAAGGATGCGCTCGGCACAGGCCTTCATCCGGTCTTCCTTGAAATACCAGAAGAGCGCGTTGGTGGAGAGGTAGTTGCGATAGAGTTTTTTGACGCGAGCAATCAGCTTCGCGATGGATTGCCGCGGATTGCGAATCACCGGTCCGCGCGCCGGAATGATAATCGATGGTTCCGCAGCGGCAATTTTCTCCAGGCTGCTGATGAGTTGCGAGAGTCGGGCGCCGTAACCGTGATAGCCGCCAATCTTCGCCTCGGGAATCTTGTCCTGAAACGAATAGAGATCGAAGAATTGCCCATCGCCGTAGATGAGGTCACCGGTGAACGCCACTTTGGCGCCGTCAATCGTCGCCAGATACGAAACCGCGTCGCGCGTAAACCCGGGCGTGTCGAGCACTTGGAATTCGATGCCTTCCCATTTCACAACATCGCCTTCCTTGACGCCGCGCGAAACGGGCAACGGTTTCGTGAGCATCTTCGTTGTCTGCTGTTGCGCGTCCTTCATGCGGATCTTGATAAACGCGTCCCATTGCTTCGTCGGCTCCTCGAAGTAGTGCCGTTCCTTTTCGGGCACGACGGCTTTGGCGCCGGCTTTGACCTGCGCGACGCCGGCCCAGACCACATCGCGGCGATGGTGCGTGAACAACACCAGGTCCACCGGCGTGAAGTCCTTTCGCGGATCGCCATAGACGGCGAGGTGCCTGCCATTCTGATCAATAATCGCGCCGTTGACGGGGCCGGGTTGCAGCGTCAGGTGGCGGCTGATGGTCTCCGCGCGGGATGTAGCCAGCAGGCTGGCGAGCAGAACTCCGGCAAGGGCCGGCCGAAAGAGGCGATAAATCGGGAACATGGTGGAGTGGACGATAGCAGCGTCGGATGAATTGAAAACGATTTTGATCGGAGCATGTGGCCACCGCCGGCCAATATAAGGTTCGAATTGGCAAGAATTCAGTGGGCATCCGCGTGAATCTGTGGTTAAAAACTTCCGAAGCCACAGTTACCCATGAAAACACGCATCACTCGTCGTCATTTTCTTCAATCCGCCGCCGTTGCCACCGCCGGAATCGCCACGGCCGGCTGCAATACCCTCCCGTCCTCAACAGCCGCTCGTCGGGTGTCCCCGAATGAAAAACTCAACATCGGAGTCATCGGCACTCAGGGTCGGGCGCGTGGTAACATCGCCGGTGTCAAGGGCGAGAACATCGTCGCGCTTTGCGATGTGGACTCGGACAATCTCTTGAAGAGCGGCCCGGAATTTCCCAGGGCGAAGCACTACACGGATTTCCGGAAGATGCTTGAGCGGAAGGATCTCGATGCCGTAGTCATCAGCACGCCCGACCATACCCATGCGGTTTGCATTGTGGCCGCGCTGCAAAGTGGTCGGCACGTCTATTGTGAAAAGCCCCTGACACACACCGTATCGGAAGCACGTATCGTCACCGATTTAGCCAAACGCACGGGACTCAAGACGCAGATGGGCAACCAGATTCACTCACATCCGAGTGGGAACTATCGGCGGGTGGTGGAACTCATCCAAAGCGGGGCCATTGGAAAGGTGACCGAGGCACATGTCTGGTCGGGGGCGAAATATGGGGAGATGGACTTGACGCCCAATCCCGGTCCGCCGCCGGCAAATATTAATTATGATCTGTGGCAGGGACCGCTGCCGTTCACTCCCTATCGTCCCGAATACCTGCCGTTCAAGTGGCGCAATTTCTGGGCCTTTGGCGGTGGCACCCTCGCCGACTTCTGGTGCCACTATTCGGACCTGCCTTTCTGGGCGCTCAACCTGAAATATCCCGCCACGGTGGAGGCCGAAGGGGCCGAGCCGCATCCCGTCTTCACGACGCTGGACATGAAATTGAATTATCTCTTTCCGGCCCGCGGAAAAGATCCGGAAGTTCGGTTCACCTGGTATCAGGGCAAATATCGTCCGGCGCATCTCTTGTCGCCAGATCAATTGAAAAAATTTGGCAGTGGCGTGCTTTTTGTCGGCGACAAGGGCATGCTGATTTCCGGTTACACCAACCATCTCTTGTTGCCCGAGGAAAAGTTCAAGGATTTCAAGGCTCCCGAGCCGTTCATCAAGGACTCCATCGGTCATCACGCCGAGTGGATTGATGCGATTAAGAACAACCGCTGGTCGGGTACGGATTTCAGTTATGCGGGGCCGTTGACCGAAGCTGGATTGCTCGGCAACGTGGCTCACCGTGCCGGCAGGAAACTCTTCTGGGATCCCGTCAATCTCAAGGCCATCGGTTGTCCGGAAGCAGATGAATTCATCCAGCATCATTATCGCGAAGGCTGGAAAATCTGAGCTGACACAAAAATGGGCATTGCGCCCGATGCCGGCGTGGTGAAGTTTGAGAGCATTATGAACATACCGAACAAGGAAGACTTTGTAGCGACACTGCACAAGGGTATTGACGACGTGTCACGGAAACTGGACGAGTTGCGCGTGCAGGCGAACCTGGGGAAGATGGAAGCGCGCGACAAGATGGGTGACGGACTCGATTCACTCGACAGGAAGAAAGCCAAAGTGCAGCGCGAGTTGCAGAGTGTGAAGGAATCAACTGGCGAAGCGTTCCACGCGCTTGCCGATGGCTGTCAAAAGTCGTGGGAGGAATTTCGTTTCGCCGTGGAAGACGCGGCATCCCGCTTCAAGCGCTGACCGTAAGCCATGGAGGGCGTCAACTGAGGATCGGAGTCACCACTTCGCCGCTGACATCAGTCAATCGGAAATCGCGACCCTGAAATTTGTAGGTCAGTCGTTTGTGGTCGATGCCCAGGCAATGGAGCAGCGTGGCTTGGAGATCGTGTACGTGAACGGGGTCCTTCGCAATGTTGTAGCTGTAATCGTCTGTTTCCCCGTACGAAAGACCCTTGGAAATGCCGGCTCCAGCCAGCCACACGGTGAAGCAGCGCGGATGATGATCCCGCCCGTAGTCATCCTTTGTGAGCTGTCCTTGACAATAAACCGTTCGCCCGAATTCGCCGCCCCAGACGACCAGCGTGTCATCCAGCAGACCGCGCTGTTTGAGATCAAGAATCAGTGCAGCGGAAGCCTGATCCGTATCGGCGCACTGTTTGGCGATGCTCTTTGGCAGTGCGGCGTGTTGATCCCACCCTCGATGAAATAGTTGGATGAATCGCACGCCGCGTTCGGCAAGCCGGCGGGCCAACAGGCAGTTGGCGGCAAAGGTGCCGGGTTTATTCGAGTCGGGTCCGTAAAGCTCGAAGAGATTTTGGGGTTCCTTCGATATATCTGTCAGTTCCGGCACCGAGGTCTGCATCCGGTAGGCGAGTTCGTATTGGGCAATCCGGGTCGCGATCTCCGGGTCACCGTAATCGTCCAGATTCAACTGATTCAACCTGGCAAGGTCGTCCAGCAAACGGCGGCGCGTGGAAGAATCCATGCCTGGCGGATTGGAGAGAAACAGGACTGGATCGCCGACGGATCGAAATTTCACCCCTTGAAACTGGGTCGGCAGGAAACCGCTGCCCCAGAGTCGATCATAAAGCGGTTGACCGCCGTCGCCGGAGACCAGCGCGACGGAGGTCGGCAAGTCCGCATTGGCGCTTCCCAGACCGTACGAGAGCCAGGAACCCAGGCTGGGCCGCCCGGCCAGTTGAGCGCCGGTTTGAAAAAAAGTGATGGCCGGATCGTGATTTATCGCCTCCGTGTGCATCGTCTTGATGAAGCACAACTCGTCCGCGATGTTCGCAGTGTGAGGCAAAAGTTCGCTGACCAAAGCACCGCTTTGACCGTGGCGCGCAAACGGAAAAATCGAGGGAGCGACGGGGAAACTATCCTGAGTGGCCGTCATACCGGTAAGTCGTTGTCCCCGGCGGATGGAGTCCGGCAATTCCGTGGCGCGCAAATCCTGCAACTTCGGCTTGTGATCGAACAAATCCATCTGCGCCGGACCGCCCGATTGGAACAGGTAGATCACGCGCCGGGCTTTCGGTTTGAAGTTCGGGAACGTTCGCTTTTTGGATACTCCGGCGAATAGTCCGTCATTCAGTATCGAGGCCAGTGCCGCTGCGCCAATACCCATGCCACTCCGACCGAAGAAATGGCGGCGGTTAATCAGCGCGTGATGTTCAGTCAATGGGTTCACTGTTTCGTAATCACTTCATCCAGATTCAGGATCAGGCTGCCGATCGTTGTATAGGCTGCCAGCTCAGATGCGTTCAGCTCCGGACGCGGTGTCGATTCGCCGCTCTCGACGAGCTTCTTCGCCTGCATCGGGTTGTCGCGATAGCGATTAAGATGATAGACGAATCCGTTCGCAAGAATCTGGAGCTCCCTCTGTTTCGGTTGCCTGGAGGTTGCGGTTTGAAAAAGAAATCTGATTCGGTCCTTCGGTGAACTCGCAGGAACCGCCATAGCCCTTTCCGCCATGGCTCGGGCGGCTTCCAGAAAAGTGATCTCGTTCAGCATGGTGAGAGCTTGAAGCGGAGTGTTGGTGCGATTCTCACGGACGCGGCACGCTTCTCTCGTCGAGGCGTCGAAGTTGATCATGGATGGCGGGCCGACCGTTCGCTTCCAGAACGTATAGAGACTGCGACGGTAGAGCTCGGCGCCTGCGTCCTGTTGATAGGGGCCGCCCGAGGCAATTTCCTTCCAGAGGCCGTCAGGTTGATACGGCTTGACCGACGGGCCACCCAGCCTGTCAACCAGCAGGCCGCTGGCAGCGAGTGCCTGATCCCGAATCGTTTGGGCGGACAGTCGCATCCGGGGACCTCTTGCCAACAGCCGGTTGTCCGGGTCTCGCTCCTGCAGCGCAGGCGTTACCTTTGAGGCCTGTCGGTAAGTGGCGCTCATGATGATGGTTTTCTGCAGCGCTTTGACATCCCAGTCGAGTCGGATGAATTCGTTAGCCAGCCAATCGAGCAATTCCGGATGGCTTGGACGCTGTCCCTGGGTCCCGAAATCCTCCGCCGTCTTGACCAGACCGACACCAAAACACATCTGCCACAAGCGGTTTACCGCCACGCGCGCGGTCAGCGGATTGTCGGGATGCACGAGCCATTTTGCGAGCCCGAGTCGATTGTTTGCCGCCCCTTCGGGCAGGGCGTTCAGACTGGCAGGCACGCCCGGCGTCACCTGTT
>CALBIE010000679.1 GCA_937893495.1 uncultured Verrucomicrobiales bacterium
TTTGCCGCTCACAGCTCAACCCGAATTTCGAAATCGGGGAGCACACCCGCCTCGCGGCCAGCGTTTTGCGCGCGGGATTAATCAGCGCTCAGGTATAATCGGGCCCAATCGGGTTGCCCCTGTTGCAGCGACTCTGGAGAGTCGCGCGCCGGAACGCGGGTCTCCAGACCCGCAGCGGTGTGCAACGCGTTGGTTGGGAATATGGCGCTTCAGGTCCAAACAAGCCCGGGGTGACAGCCAATCGATCAATAGTTTCTCGTCAGCGCGGAGAACACCAGAAACAGCACGAAGAGCAGGGCCAGGAACAGGTAGATGAACTGGTTGCGCGCCACGCGCTTCTCGTGACGTAAAGGTTGCAAACCGTGAAGATTACCGGACGAGAGCATCCTGATCAGGCGGGGATTTGAGCTCGAATCCGCGCCGAAACTGTGGCGCCAGAATTTCCAGGAGTTTGCGCGTCGTTTGTCGATGCCGAGTGCCTCAAGATTCTCGGGCTGCGGCGGGGGAGTCCGATGCGGACGAATGTCCAGTGGTTCGATTTCTTCAAAGACCGGATCTTCCACCGTGGCTCCGGCCCCAGTCATGGTCCCGGAAGAATTGGAGGAAGGGCGCGGTGGCGTCGATTTCATCACGCCATCAAACTGCGCGAGTTCCGATTCCAGGCGGGCGAGTTTCCGCTCCACCTCCCGGGCGCGTTGATCCAGCGGGTCGCTGGTATTGCGGAACCAACCCATAAGCGAGGCGTCAACGGAGAATTAACACAATCAGAATGGCAATGGCCGCGAGGGCGACTGGCCAGGTTAAAGCGAATCCGATGCGGCATAGTTGCCCAAACGGCAGATCGCCTATCATCGCCGCGCCTACGGCGTTCGGATTCGCGGCTGGTTTTTCGTCGGGCTTGCGAGCGGCATCAAGAATCGGCCATTGGAGCAGGGCGGCATCCCATTCGTTGCGCGAGTCCTCCACCGTGGCCAGGGCGCTCGTGAGTTCGAGATTCCAATTTTCTTTGGTCCAGGTGTCTTCGCTGATGTCTTTCACCTGGGTCAATGCGGTTCGCAGGGCTTTGAGCGTCCTGGCCATCTGTTCCGCGTCACGGCGGGCGGTTTGTTCGGCCTTTTCGATGAGGGCCACGCCGCGCGTAAGTTGATGAAGCATTTCCTCCCGGCCGGTTTGAAACTCCAGTTTTCGGCGGCGACCGGTTTCCAGTTCTTTGCGCTCCCGTTCCAGTTCCTCCCGTTCGCGCTGAAGTTCCGCGAGTTTGCTCTGAACGTCGGAAGCCTGGTCGTCGAGTTCTTCACGACTGGGCGCCTTTGCGTTGGGCTCGCCACTGATGATGGACCTGGCAACGGACGGGGCCGGCGAGTGCACGTCGGTATCGACAAACTCCGTCTGATCAAATTCTGAAGCCATGCGGCCACTTTAAAGCGGGAGGCGATGATGTAAAGCAGGATTGGTGACGTATCTTCCTCAAAGGCAAAGGGTTGTGACTGAGAGGGATAGGCCGTTTCGCGGCGGGTGAATGTGACTCAGACTGGGAAAATTGGGCATCTCAGCCGGAACCATGCCGTTGAGAATCGCCAACCAATGGGAAACATCCCCAATGACCGGGAGTAATGGAGTGTTGGAGTGCCGCGCTTCAGCTCACCTAACAGTGTCCGTATTCCATTGCTCCAATACTCCATCATTCCTGCTCCATCCACAGCAAATCGCTCCTTACCCCCAATTTGAACTGCATTGATACGGCTCAGTGTTCAAAGTGGACAACCTTCTTTAATGCCAGTCGGAGGGGAATCCAACCAACAATAAGAGAGAGGACGATGAACGAAATGCTGCATCCTAGGACGGTGCCGACCGAAATACGACCCGAGGGACTCCAGGGAGAGCCGGTGGCCAACAGCGCAATGGAGCTGACGATGTAGAGAAAACTCAGGACCAGGCAGAATGTTCCGCCGAAGCCGCTGACGATCTTTCCGGGGTTGTCTTCTCGGAAGTTCGGGAACAACACCCCCAGTCCTATGGCCATCGCATTGAGTGTCAGCGTCATGATGGCAATCGTGCCGGTGAAAAACAGAGACCGGTCCAGCGGAAGTCGGAGGAAGTAACAGGAAAGCATGATCAAACCCATGGTGACGACGAGTGACCCGAACGCGGACATGGCGAATTTTGTTTTGACGACGCGAATCAAACCGAGCGGAGCCATGCCGACTACCCAGAGACGTTTGCCTTCGAGCGAAAATTGCGGGAAGACAAATCGAGTGGTCAACGTCGCCAGGTTCAGCGAACAGGCGAAGAGGTTCAGGAAGGAGATGAGGTGAATCCAGAATTCGTTGCTCAACTGTCGCGTGAAATGGCGGATATTGACGATGTAAACGGCGAGCAGGCCAAAGAGCACGAGGGTTTGCCCCCATTGAGTAGTATCACGCCAGAACATGCGGACGTCTTTGACAATGAGCGCGCGTACCTCCGGTTGTAGCCAGGTGAAAATGCTGAAGACGCGCTCGAGGAAACCGGCGCGGAAATGAAATTCCCGCCGACGCTCCTGCAAATGGCGAAACCATTCCCACTGGCCGAAAAGATGGGCACGACTGTGAATAGTTGAGGAGGCATCGTAAAAAAAATTGCCCATCCGCGTGAAGGCCAGCGTCCCGAAGAACAAAACGTGGCTGAGCATGACCATGAAGTAGAAACCCGCGGTTGGTATCATGCCGGCGGCCCAGTTCTGCACCGTGGCCGAGAGCCAGTAACTGGGTAAAGCGGGGAATTGGGAAAATCGCGTTTTGGCCATGACCCGATCGAGCACCGCCAGCACCCGTGCCTCGATGGCATCGTCATCGACCTTTTCCGGTTGGAGCCACGTGCGGATCATCAGGATGAAAATCCCGGCGCATACCAATGCGATGATTTGAAACAAGCGTCGATCCATGAAGCGGGCCAGCGTGATGGCGCACCACGATCCGAAGACCGCGGGTAGAACAATGAACATCACGACCAACAGAAGCGTGAGCACATAAAAATCCCACGAAGCGCCTTGAACCATGCCGTAACCACAGAGCATCGGCGCGATCAGGAAGATAAACGCCCACGACGCGAGCATCGTGGACTCGATGAACTTCCACTGGTAAATCGTTTGTGACGTAACCGGGGCGGTGAGGAGGAAGTGGGTTTCCCGATTTCGAAAGAGGTTGGTATAGCTGATGATAAGATTACTGAAGAGCAGCAGGATGAAGAGCACCGCAAAGAGCAGAAAGAGCAGGCGCTCGATCAACAGATCGCCCAATCCCGGAAATGTGCGTAGAAATCCGAGCCCCTTGTAAAACAGCATGAACGCGACCCACGCGTATCCGGCAAGGAAGAGCAGGATGACTGACGTAAGCAGAAAAGACTGTTCACGAATCGCCAACAAACGACGCCAGGCCTGCAACAGATTGACCCTTACCAGCAACCTCAGCGCGCCGGCGTCGCTGGCTTTCGATGTTTTCCGGCCGGAGTCGCTCATGGCGCAGACGCGGCCCTCTCCTCGGTGAAATTGGCTTCTTCGCGAGTCAACATGAGGAATGAATGCTCGAGCATTCCATCCGAACCACTTTGCTGCCTCAACTCGTCGAGCGTGCCGATAGCGGCAAACCGACCCTGATCGATAATTCCAATGCGATCGGCCATTTCCTCCGCCACACTGAGTTGATGGGTGGAAAGAAAAACCGTCATCCCCTCGCGCGAGCGTTCCTTCAAAACGTCCTTCACCACGCGTGCGTGGTGGGGATCGAGGCCAACCATGGGTTCGTCGATAATAAAAACTTCCGGCTCGTGCATCAGGGCGGAGACGATGGCGACCCTTTGGCGAGTTCCATGGGAGAGACCCTCAATCGGTTTGCGCAGAAACTCCTCAAGATTGAAACGGGGTATCAATTTCCGCGATGAAGCCTGAATGGCCTCTTCGCTCATCCCGAATAGCTGGCCGGTAAAGCGAAAGAATTCCCACGGCGTGAGCTTTTCGTAAAGGAAGGGAAAGTCGGGAACGTAAGCCATTCGTCGGCGAACCTCGATCGGGTCCTTCTGGACATCGTAACCGGCGACGGTCACCGCGCCACTCGTCGGCTTGATCAGCCCGGTGATCATTTTGATAGTCGTCGTTTTGCCAGCGGCATTCGGGCCGAGCACGGCGAAGAATTCTCCCTTGCGCACCGTGAGGCTGACATTATTGACCGCCGTGAGGTCGCCAAATTTTTTCGTGAGATTGATGAGTTCGATCATGGTTGGCGACAGGCTAAAGCAGGAGCAATCGAGTGTTTCGAATCTCGATATCGTTGGGAAGCAGGACGCGCAGGATCTCTCCGAGCCGGCTGACATAAACGACCGCTTCCATCTGGTTGGGTAATCGCGCGATAAACTTGTAGGCCCGGAGTTTGGAATGTCCGATCTTCAGCCAGTCCTGACGCGCTTCATAACGGACACCCAGCTTCAACATTTTCAGCGTGTCCAGCGGTGTGCTGGTGTCGGACCCGTAGCCAGAGAGCAATCCGCTGGCAAAAGCGGCGAAGGGGAGATTGCCGAACAACTGGTTGATGATTTGTCCGGGATCGCGCAGGTCATCAAACTTCAATTCCCGGCTCGATCTTTGCTTGTCTTTCTCCCAGGCGACATGGAGCACTTCATTGGTTTTTGAACCGGCAACGATCAGGGTTACTGGTTTCTGGGTCAATCGAAGATCCATCGTCTCCCATGTCAGATTGGTATCGAAGCTCATCGAGGCATCGTAACGCAGGCGCTTGATTTCTCTTCCGACATAGAGATTGCCGTTTCTGATATCAATGGAATAGCTGGCGGCTTTCTTGATCATACCCTCAGTGGCGTATTCCGACCGGGCCGATATCGCGAGGGCAGCCAGATCCTCGTGCACGGTGGGTGTCCATCGGAAGCTGCCAATTCGGATCTTCTGATGAAAAATGTCCAGAATGGAATCGTCTGGAGCTTCCAGGATTTTTCGCCACAGAGTCTCGACGGGTATTTCGCTGCCCGCAATTCCTGTCGCTTGAAAATCCCGCTGCCAGAGAAGATAATTCATGCCCAGCCAGAACGTCGTGATCAGCAGAATGGGCAGGTGCTTGAACATGAGTGAGGTTGGTCAATAGGGACCGGGTGGAATCCTTTGTTTTTACCCGAAAGACAAGCCAAAAGCCGTGATTAGGTGTTGGCTTGTTGGCTCAATCCCGCGTTGGAATCGCAATCTCCTGACCGATTTTGAGATTGCGTGGATTGAGGCCGGGGTTGGCCTGCATCAGGTTTTCCAGCTTGATCCCGTAAACGCGGGCAATTCGGGCCGGATAATCGCCATTCTTCACCGCATGTTTCCGTGAGGTCGAGCGTGAGCTGTCGGGGGGGGGCGAAGCCGCACGAGCCTGCAAAAGCGGTGGTGAAGTCGATTTCTGGACGATGGCAATTATATTGGGTGCCGCTGGGCGCCCTGCCTCGTCGCCGGCGGGCGAGGTTGCAGCTGTTCTCATTTGCATTTGGAGCGCTGCGTTTTCGAGTTTCAGGCGTTTGACCTCGCTCTTCAGCGATTCCATTTCCTTGCGAATCGACGGCGCAACCGGCGGAATGAGAAACCGTTTGGCGAGCTCCATTTTGCAATCATCAACGTGCTGGCGGATTATCGTCGCCTTGTCACTCTTTGGCTGGAGCTCGAGGAATCGTTCGAAGTGGTAAATGGCGGCCGCCGGATCATCCAGATGGTTCTCATAAAGAAAGCCCAGCTCGAATCGCGGTTGGGCAAAATCCGGATTGACCGCGACGGCGCGTTCGAACGATTTGATGGCACCCTGATAGTCGAGCCGA
>CALBIE010000680.1 GCA_937893495.1 uncultured Verrucomicrobiales bacterium
TGATCTGCGTTATGAAGTCGGGCCTGGATTAGGGCTGCACCTGATAAAGGCACCGAACTTTATTTCGGAATCGGACAAGGTCAATGTGGACATCGAAGTCGGTGCCGAACTGGAGGAAAAACGATTTCGTTCTGGACGAAAGGACTCAAATTACTTCATTCGACTTGCTCAAGTTTTCCATTGGGAAATCAACAGCAAATTGAAGTTCGATGAAAAATTCGAACTGTTTCCTCAAATAGGAAACCTTGAAGCCCATCGATTTCGTATCGAGGGCAATGTCGCCTACGCTTTTTGGAAAAACCTCTCGTTGAACCTGACCGTACTCGCCGAATCCGAGTCAAAGACGGTCAACAATCTTCGACCAGAGTCCATTCAGGTCCGATCATCTCTGGGGATTCGTTTCTGACTGAAATCCAAGCGCTCCCGTCGCCCTGCTCTATTCACCGAGCAGGTGAACTGCAATACGACGCCGATGCCCACGAAGACGATGTTCCCACAGGTAGATACCCTGCCACGTTCCTAGTTCAAGCAACCCGCGCCGGAAAGGAATCGAAAGATTAACGGCTGTCAATGCAGTGCGGACGTGTGCGGGCATATCATCTTCCCCTTCGCAAATATGTTGGAATATCCGATCTCCATCCGGAATCAACCTGGCAAAAAAACGCTCCAAATCGGCACGAACATCGGGATCAGCATTTTCCTGAATCAACAGCGAAGCGGAGGTATGGCGAAGATGGAGAGTAGCCAGCCCTGTTACGAATCCACTTCGTCTGACGAGCGCACTCACTTCATCTGTAAATTCGTAAAATCCACGACCATTCGACGAAACGCAGATTTCGTGAATTTGTTGGGTGAGCATACAATGCTTGGAACCGGACGGTCATCGGTACAAAACAAAGGCTGGGCCACCGCGCCAGCCATCAAAGGAGATGCTACCGAGCTGCAATCAGGTTTTCCAACTCATCGCTCTTCGGATGACCGGTGGATCGAGCCTTCTGATAATGCCATCGGGCAAGTTCCGGTGAAATTGGTTTTGAAGTCGCATAGAAAACCGCAAGGTTGTAATGGGCCACGCCGTATCCGGGTGCCAGTTTCACCGCTTTCCGAAACGCGGCTTCTGCGGCAATCCGTAATCCCTTTTGACTCAGAGCCAATCCCAAATAATTTTGAGTCTGCGCATTCTTCGGGTCGGCCACCGAGGCCCGACTCAGCAAGTCCAGCGAATCATCATACTTTTCCTGGCGAAATTTGACGAGACCCTGAAGGGAAAGACTGAACGCGTCATCATTCTGAATTTTCAACGCCTTATCCAGATTCATCTCAGCTTCAGAAAGCTTGTTTTGCTCCATCTGCGCTGCCGCCAGGTTGGCCAGAGTATAGACGTTTTCCTTTTCCAGACTAAGTATCTCACGATACTTAGTCTCAGCCTCAACATAACGCTGTTCGTTGTAAGCCCGCTGAGCCTCAAGAGCTATCTGCGCGGCACTGGCGGGGAACTCGCGTTTTGGCTGTGTAGGAACCGAAACCGGAGCCGGAACGCTAATCACTGTCTGAACTTCTACAGTTTGTGGCTTCGGTAGAGTCGGTTCCTGGGGCGAGCCAGCCTCGGGGCGAGCTTCAAGAGCCGCTATTCTCGCTTGGGCGGCGGCTAACTTTTTTTTTTCCTCCGTGGTGCTCTTGCTCGATTTCTTAGGCTGATTTCCAGCATCCTTAAGCAACCGGTCAAGTTGCTTCTGCAATTCTTCACGCTCCTTCTCCAAAGCCCGCGCACGTGCAGCTTCAACCGCCGCCTTTTGGGCTTGAAGTGAAACCGTCTTTAATTCCGACTGTAACTGCTGATTCTGCTGCTCCAGGGACTTGTAACGATCCCTGCTGATCCCCATGGGGCTGTTGGGGTCGGTCAATAACTGTTCCAGTTTAACCTTGTCCCGAGCGAGTGACTCCCGCTTGGCTTGCTCGGCCTTGATGTCAGCCTGGGCCGCGGCCAATTGTGCCTCCAGGTTTTTCACCTTCGGCATTTCGACGGCAATTTTGTTCAACTCAACCAACTGCCCTTTCATGCTTTCGTTCTGCGCCCGCAAAACAGGCAATTCACCTGTCCGGATTTCGCTTTCGAGCCGTTGATTTTGTTTCTTGAGATCTTCGTTCAAGGCCTTTTGGGCGTTGAGTTCCGCCCGCGAAAGATTCAGCTGCTGAGTTGCACTTTCGACGCTTCCAACCTGTCCGGCGATTCGGCTCAGTCCCGCAACCTGCTGTTTGAGACTGACGTTTTCGGCAGCCAATCTGGCACCTTCATTATTATTCATGGCCTTGCTCAACTGTTCATTCTGCTGCACCAGCGCCGCCACTCTGGCCTGCTCGGCTTTAAGATCTTCCGCCAGCAATCCTACCCGCCGGCTCACTTCGTCAGCCGCCACCATATTTACCGAGGCCCTGTTCAACTGACTGATTTGATCCTTTAACCCGCCATTTTCCGCGCGCAGGGCCGCTTCCTGATTTCGCGCTGCCAGTCGCACGTTCTCACTTTGCAATGTCTGGTAGTCTTTCCGAAGTTTCGCCAACTCCTTCATTTGATTCTCCAGTGTCACGTGGCCGACATCCGCCTCGCGACGCAGCTCGAGTATTTGTCCCTGGGCCTTCTTGTACGCCTCTGGATCGTTTTCCGCTAGCCGCGCCGCCAACGCTTCCTTCAACTTGTTTTCGAGCGTCGAACGTTCCGTACGGGTATTAATCAACTCCTGATTCAAATCGTCGATCTGTTTACCAATGCCGACGGGCTTCATCGGCCGGCCGTCATCCAGTTCCCCCGGCGGAATCACTCGCTTAGGTATCGTCGTGCCCGGATACTGCACCTTGAGAGGCCCAATCTTTTCCTTCAAGTAAAGCAATCGAAAGTCGACGATTTTTGTATTCCAGGTCGAGTAGGCAGATTTGAGTTTTTTCAAATCTTCCTCGGCTTCCATGTATTTCTCGAGGGCGGCACGGCCTTGCCCTTTTTCCTGAAGCCCATCAGCAGTAATGATGGTATTGAAGATTGAGATATACAGGTCCTCGCCAGACGCGGCTCTTGCGGAACCCGCCACCAACAGACCAAGAACCACCAACAATGGGGCAAAGCGTTTCATGGGCTCAACACTAGTGAATACTTGGGAATCTTGGCAACCCGTTTTCCTCACGAATCGAGACGTGTTTCGATGAACGGGTGTGGCAGAAACTCCGCATCCCGCCGGCGATTGACACCGTTCAATCCGGCGTGCTACTTTTTTGGCCGTTTTTAGCCGGTAATGGGCAATTTATTGAATGAACCAGTCCTGGTGCTCAATCGCCTCTGGCAAGCTGTCAATGTCTGCAGCGTGCGGCGCGCGATGGTGCTGCTCTTTCAAGGAAACGCCCAAGTCGTTCTCGGAGATCAGGACGGCGCCTTCCAGACGTTTAACTTCCAACAATGGACTGACTTGTCCCAATCCGAACCTCATCCAGAATCAATCTCCGCAGTCTCATTCAAGATTCGATTGCCTCGCGTCATCATGCTTGCCGTGTTTGATCGCCTCCCGAAAAAGGAAGTCAAGTTTACCCGGCATAACATCTTTGAGCGGGATAAGAACACCTGCCAATACTGCGGACACTGCTTCGACCGGCGCGATCTAAACCTGGATCATGTGATTCCCCGGGATCGTGGTGGACCGACCAACTGGGAGAACATCGTCTGCTCTTGCATTCCCTGCAACACGCGCAAAGCAAACCGGACTCCTCCAGAGGCGGGCCTGCACCTGATTCGCAAACCACGCAAACCGAAGTGGCGGCCCTTCGTGCAAATCAACCTTGGTATCAACTATCACCACAGTTGGCGCCACTTCATTGACCTCGCCTACTGGAATGTCGAATTGGGACAGGATCTGCAATAGGTTCAGTCTGGTTTCGCCTCTATCCAAACCCCGGAAACGGAAGCGGTGGCGCGCCAGACTCGGACGCTGTTTTCCGGGTTATTGTGGAGAACCTTGTCGAACCGAATCAATTTTTTTGAGACGTTCGCTCTTCAAGGAGAGAGAAGGTCAGAGGTTCGGCATAGCCTCACCCCACCGGGGATGGCGGCCGCCCCCCAAGGTGGGGCGACGCTATGCGGAGCCTCAAACTTTGTCTTGTGACGTTTCGTGGCCTTCGTGCTTCACCTGCCGCATCAAGGATCTCCCGCCTACCCGGTGCTGCTGATCACTTTGGCGGTTTCGATCAATTCCCAGAATTTCGGGTTATCCTGCAGTGCCTCATCTTCTCCCGTTGGCAGATTCGAACGAAACAGAAAATCTTTGAGAGTATTGCGGCTTAGAATCCGGTGAACCACAGCGCCGAGTTCGTGCTTCTCGAAATAAATTCGGTAGTCGCCGATCCGAAATCGATGAAGGGTTTTTCCGTTCCGCTCCAATCTGCCGAACAGCTCCATTTCAGTGCTCATCACTTCCCGCGGTAATCCCCGAAACTCACCCAGGATGCTCAACTGCAAATCCTTGGGCATTTTCGCCAACTCAGCGGCACTGATGGGGTTAAAGATGATTTGAAACAGCCTCATGGGAGGACCACGTAAACACCCGTCGATATCGTCGGTATTAATTATGCTGAATGGTAGCCCGTATGGGAGTCGAACCCATCTTTCAGCCTTGAGAGGGCCGTGTCCTGAACCGATAGACGAACGGGCCATTCGGTTGACGGAGTGGACGGTATTCCCGTCACCGGCGCTTTGTCAACGCTACCAACAAAAAAGGCCGCCCGACAAGCGGGCGGCCTTGAAATTAACAACG
>CALBIE010000681.1 GCA_937893495.1 uncultured Verrucomicrobiales bacterium
GTCAACGTATGCACCCCGTTCAACGCCGCATCGACACCCTCGACAATCACACGATTACCGACCGCAAAACTGTGATTTCCATCCGTCGTCAGCGTTGCCGTGGTACCATTGGCAAACTTATTGGTGATGCTCGCCCCAACATCGCGCAGGTAGGTGAAACTGGTCGAATCCGGCACGGAGGTTACGGTGACCGTTCCGTTGAACGTCGCGTCCGATACGGCGACAACGACTGAGTTGCCAGCCGTAAAACCATGTGGCCGCTCAGTAGTGATGGTGGCGGCGTTCACGTTGCCCAGCTCTTTGCGGGTCACCGTCCGTGAAAATGCGGCTCCGTTGAACGTTCCCCCAACCAAAATGTTGCCTGAGCCGTCGATGGCCATGGCATTGATGGCGCCGTTCGCCGGGCCCGTGCCCGGATCAAACGTGTTGTCCAGGAAACCCTGCTGATCCAACCGGGCAACAAACTTCCGCCCCACCCCGTTCACGGAGGTGAACGTCCCAAAAATGACCATCTTGCCATCCGGCTGGGCCACCGCGCCATTGATATCGCCACCGGATACCGTCGCAGTCCGCGCCCACCAGGTGTTGTCATTGGCGCCGGTTGAAGCCAGCCGGGCCAATCGCAGGTTGGAGGCACCCGCAAACGTGTTGAACTGCCCGCCGATGAGGTAGCGGCCGGCACCGGCCGTCGCAACCACATGCACGGCGTCATCCGCACCGGCACCCGTGTTCCCGGCGAAACCAGCGTTCAATGTACCACCATTGTTGATCTTGATAATCCGCGTGGTGTTGGCCTGCCCGTTGAATGAAGCAAAGTCGCCTCCGATGACAAAGTTTATTCCATCCTGAACAATGCTTCGCACCGCCCCACTTGGTCCGGTACCAACAGCGGTTGCAAACGTCGCATCCGGCACTCCGTCCGCCACCGCCAGTTTCGCCAAGCGAAGCGTGTTCGCGGCACCGTTCACGGAAATGAAATCACCGCCGATGACGACGTTGTCGGAGCCATCAACCGCCACGGCCCGCACCGCGCCGTTCGGCCCCGCGACGCCGGAATTGAAGGCGCCATCGAGCGTGCCATCGGCCGCCAACCGAACCACATTGTTGATGTTCGCGCCGTTGACCTGGCTGAACAGGCCACCCAGGAGGATTCGGCCGGCTCCATCTTCCCTCATCGCCAGCACCTGGCCGTTCACACCGGTTCCGGTGTTCCCGGCAAAGGCGGTGTCGAGAACCCCCGCGTTGGACAGTTTCACGATTCGCGTGGTGTTGGCCTGTCCGTTGAATGCGAGGAAATCACCCGATGCGAAGACGTTGCCGACACCATCAAGAATCAGCGCGTTGATCACGCCATTGGCACCCGTCCCCGTCGCAGTGGCAAAGGCGGCGTTCACCGCGCCATCGCGGGCGTTGAGTTTGGCGATTCGAGCCGTGTTGGCCGCGCCGGCATAGGAGGTGAAACCGCCACCAACGATGACGTTTCCTTCCAGGTCGATGGCCAGGGCATTGATTGTCCCGCCGGCCGGCCCCGTGCCGGAGGCAAAGGTCGAGTCCACCGAACCATCCGGATTCAACCGGGCAATTCCGTTCCGGGCAACACCGTTGACGGATGTGAAGTCGCCACCGATGACATGCTTGCCATTATGAATTCCAGCCGTGTAGCGCACGATGGCGCGGACTGTCCCGTTCACCCCCAACGCGCTGACCGGCAACAATTTCGGATCCACCGTCCCATAATTCAACGCGACGCCTCCCGATGGATTGGACAGAACCAGATTGACCGTTTTCGGTGTATTGAGCGGAACATTGACATCGGGATCATCAATGATTCCCACCGTGAAACTGCCGCTGGTTACCCCCGGCTCAAGCGTGAGCGTGCCTGTCGCGTTGGTAAAGTCGGATCCCGTCGCACCCACTCCCGCACCCGGATAAGGGATAGCCGTGCCGGCTTCGGTAAAGTAACTGACCTGCACCTGCCCACCCCGGCCGCCGGTGCGAACCACGGTGATGGTCGCCGCGCCGCCATTCTCCGTCACCGCGTAGGTCGATGAACTGAAGGTCGCCGTTCCGAAGGTATCCTCGTCAATAATCGTGACGGTGGCATTTGTCGCTGCCCCGGGCAGCGCCCCGGTGATATTCGTCAGGATTACTCCAAACAGCCGATTTCCATCGACGTTGAAATTGTCGAACACGGGAATATTAAGCGTGCGGCTTGAAGCGTCGCCGTTCGCCCACGTCAGGTTGGTCGCCACTGACGTATAATCCGTCCCGGGTGTCGCCGTCGCGTTGTTCGTCGAGTAAAATGTTGCGGACACGGAACCCACGGTCCCGCCGCTCCGGTTGACCACCACCGTGACCCGACCAGCATCCTCCGAGACGGAGTAGACCGTGGCATCAAGCGTCAATCGACCACCCGTAAAGTCGTCGTCGATAATGGTCAAGGTTCCGGTATGCGACTTGAACACAGCTCCTGTAACAGGGGTTGACGCCACATTTCCCGGATTACCGGACGCCGCGTATGAAAGAGTCGTGCCCGCCGCCGCGGTCAGTTGGTAGGTACCGTCAAAACGAGCATCCTGAATGCTCACGCCGATAACATCGAGGGCATTAAATCCGTGAGGCGTCGTCGTCGTCAACGTGACCGTTCCGGCCGTGATTTGCTTGAGGCTCACCGTCGGTCCAGGCAACGTCGCACCGCCCGTCGGGTTCGACAGCGTCAACGTGATGGTTTCGTCGTTTTCAACCGCGGCGTCATTCGCGATGGAGGCAGTAAACGTCTTGGTCGTTTCCCCCACGGCGAAAGAGAGTGTTCCACTGTTATCGGTATAATCCTGTCCGGCACCAGAATTATTGGCCGGATTCACTCCGCCCGGCGCGGTTGAAAAATCCACCGTCACGTTACCCGCGACACCATTGGTGCGAATGACCGTAACCGTCGCGGTGCCGGAACTTTCCAAAACGGTGAAGTTGGTCGTGGCAAAAGTGAAAACGCCGTGCGGAAAATCGTCGTCCGTAATCGTCAATACCGCCGTGCGCTGAAATCCCAACGCCACATTGTTCGTCACCCGAACTCCACCCGACTGTCCATTATAAAAACCTCCCAAATAGAAAGTATTTGCACCAGGTCTTGCCGCAGTCGTCAGATCATTGGGAATATTTGAAAGCCGAAGATTGATTATTTCATTGGGCTCACTCACTTCGTCCGCGGTGATCACAACCTGGGCCGTCGAACTGAACGCCGGCACATTGATTGACGTTTCCGCGGCGACAAATTCATCACCGGTTAATTGCCCGTTTCCGACACCACTGGTGACCGATCTCAGCAATTCATCGTAGGTGATGCTCCTCGAAACAGCCGTGTAATCAGAACCGGCGGTTGCATTGCCGTCGGAGGTTGCAAAATTGACATGGGCGACACCCTTGTTCCCATCACGCCGCTGCACCCTGATAAACGCGAGCCCGCCGCTTTCACTCACGCTGTACTGGCCCTGTTCGAAATCAATGTTTCCAGGACCAGGAGTCCCCCTCCCGAGCAACAAAGCCAGATTCTGTCGCGGCTTGGTCTGAGTCCAGCGCATACCTCGCCCGGTTGCCCCGCTCGCATTGGGATTAATATCGGTATTGACGGACGGTGTGATGTCCGCCCAATTGTCTCCCGCGCTACCGTGGTTGGTGGCGGTGTTGCTGATGCGGGAATACGGCGCGCCTACTCCGGAAAAACTACCCCCAATCATGAGATTATTGTCCGTCTGAACAGCCCCGGCAACCAGGAAGTCGGTCGAGTTGGTCGGACCGGCGTGCCAGTTGTAGAGCGTGTCCATGAACGAGGTATCCAAAACACCGTTCGTCAGCAGCCGAGCCACGTTCTTCCGCCCGGCACCATCAAAGATCGTAAAGGCGCCAACCACATACGCCTGACCATTGGTCGCGAGCGAAATCTCGTTGACCGTGTTGTTGAAGCCACTGCCGGGATCAAAGGTAAAATCCACCGCCCCGTTGGCAGCCAGACGGGCGATACGATTACGCGCAATCTGGTTGAGGTTGGTAAAATTACCACCGATCAAGACACGATCATCGGCCTGCACCTCCACAGTGAATACCGAGTCATTGACTCCGGTTCCAGGGTCAAAGGTCGCGTCCAGAGAACCGTCGGCGTTCAACCGGGCAATGCGATTCCGGGTCGTTCCGCTATACTCGGTGAAATCGCCACCAATCAGAACCTTTCCCGCGCCATCAACGGCCACGGCATACACCGTGCCATTCGCACCGCCAACCGGATTAAACGTGGTGTCCACCGAACCGTCAGCATTCAGACGCGCGATATTCGTCCGACTCTGCCCATTGAACTCGGTAAAGGAACCACCCACGATAACTTTACCGTCAGCCGCCTGGATGGCCACGGAACGAACCGTTCCATTAAAACCCGCACCCGGACTAAATGCGCCATCCAGCGAACCGTCCGTGTTCAGGCGTGCGATTCGATTTCGACTCTGTCCATTAAATGACGTGAACCCACCACCAAGAACGATTTTGTCCAGATTGGCGCCAGACCGATAAACCGCCACCGAGGATACGAAACTATCCGCCCCAAGACCGATATTGAACCCACCATCAAAACCACCATTCTGCGCGTCAATCGAAGCGTTCCCTGAATTGGTGGCGATCACCCGGGCAATCCGGTTGGCTGACTGTGAGTTGTAGGAAGTAAAATCACCACCGATTATCGCGTAACCATTGGATTGAAAATCAACGGCATTGACCGTATTGTTGGCACCGGGTAACGGATTATTTGGGGGAAGCGTACTGAAATTGTTGTCACGATTCCATTCCCGATCCAACGCGCCACCCGGCTGGTCGTCATCAATAATTGTGAAGCTGCAGACTCCGGCACCAAGGTAATTCCCACCATTCAGGGCATGCGGCGCGCCCGCACCAACGAACGTAGCGGGCTGGTTCGCATTGTTGTTGTCGGTAAACCTCCAAGCACGGACGAACAAATCTTTGTTGAATTCCGGATCGGAATCTTCCAACAAAGTAATTTGAAAATCCTGATCTCCATCAGTCGATGAAAACTGCAAAACCACGTCGATTCTTGGAGTAAAATCCACATTCGCCACGGCAAAATCCGAACCGATTTGCAGGTCCTGCACCGACGGATACTGTTGATTACTCCCGTTGTAACCATTGTCCAAGGTGGTGATTGTCACCCGCCGATCCGCACTCGGGCTGATCAAAACTTCAAAAGTGTACGTGGTCGCCGTCCCCTCTTCCCGCACCTGTGTTTGGCCAGCCTGAGATTTACGCCGGACAGTCACCGTCGTCTGCGCCGCCACATCGTGCACAACGAGGGCACCAAAAAGGACAAAGAGAACGAGGAATACCGTCCGGTGAAACGAATGGGTGAAATTCATATGAGAAATGGAATGCAGCCGCGAACCGCCGAAAAAGTTGGTTTTCGGGTCGAGCGAAGCAGGTTCTGGGGCCGGTCCCGGGAAAATGCCAGATATCTTCAAAATTAGTGCCCTCAGTCTATGCCAGAAATCGCCTGATCTTCAAGCTCATTCTAGGCTCCGCAAAATACGGAATTCGCCCTACACAGAATGGCGCCAGCTTAAGCGGGTTGGTCGAGGATTTTGAGCGGGGTGTCATCGCT
>CALBIE010000682.1 GCA_937893495.1 uncultured Verrucomicrobiales bacterium
TAGTTATCTGGGGTTTTTTCAGTGATTGCACCATCCGAAGGCGACACACGGCATTGTTCTTCCTGCCCATTGCGTGGTTTGGGTGGAATCTGGTGTCGGCAACACAGACAACGGATTGGGCGCTGACGGGGCCCACGCTCCTCCATTTCCTCGGTTGCCTGTTGGCCAACCTTCTGGGAATCAAACTTTTCCGCCGTTTTCCGGAGCAACGCGTCGTGTGGTTTGGCCTGGCGATCGGATTATCATTTATTCTGCTCGGAGGTGCTCGACAACATTATGGCGGTCTGGCCTCGGATGAAGCCTACTTCGTTGAGAATCAGAAACGTGGATGGACCGAAGTGCCTTCGCGTCAGATCGAAACATTCTTGCGATCAGGAATACTTCACGTGGATGCAAATAATGAGCTGCAGCTCCAGGAGGGATTGATAGCCAAGATGCGAAAACGTCGTGTTTTCTCCACATTCGTTTACCCAAACGCGTTTGCGGGGGCAATCATACTTGTCTTTCCTGTCGCAGTTTGGTGGCTCGTCCGCGCTTCAGCGAGTTGGCCCAATGTGCTCCGTGGAGTGGTGTTGGGATTCTTCGGATACCTCGCGTTTGCCAATCTTTTTTGGACCGGGTCCCGATCGGGTTTTCTCGTTGCCATGATATTATTGGCCGTATCGATTGCATCGACGATAAAATCTCGGTGGACAAGAACGATGGGATTGATCATTGGCCTGATTGTCGGTGGCTCCCTGTTCGCCTTTCAATTTCAGGATTATTTTGCCCGTGGTGCCAGAAGCCTGGGTGCTCGCTTTGACTATTGGAATGCGGCGGTATCCGTGGCAAAGCAGGAACCAATTCTGGGTTCCGGTCCGGGCACTTTCTACTTACGATATCGAGCAATCAAACCTCCCGGCGCTGAGATGGCTCGTTTGGCACACAATGATTACCTGCAACAGGCGTCTGATGCCGGATGGCCAGCGTTTCTTTTCTATGCCGGATTTGTGGTTGGTTCAATCATCCTCTTGCGACCACGGTTGAATGATCGGCGGGGGGCATTCGCGGTATGGCTTGGGCTGCTGGGCTGGTCGATTCAGGGCGTATCAGAATTCAATCTCTATCTGCCTGCGTCGGCCTGGTTGGCATTTTTTCTCTTCGGATGGCTTCATGAGGCGACCGGACCCGACGCATTTCATCTGGCTGCAGGAATCAATTCGACAAGCTCACGGCCGCCATCTAGCCTCTGAACCCCATGAAAGTTTTGTTCTTAAACGGGCCGAACCTGAACCTTTTGGGCCAGCGCGAACCTGGCATTTACGGCAAGGTGACCTTGGCGGATATTGAGTTGGCGGTTCGAGCGGAAGCGGCAAAATCCGAAACAGAGGTGGATTTTCGCCAAAGCAATGTCGAGGGAGAATTGGTCACTTGGATCCAACAGGCAAAGGGAGAATTTGGCGCGATCGTTCTGAACGCGGCCGCCTATACTCATACCTCGGTAGCCCTTCGAGATGCCATTGCGGCGACGGGAGTGCCGACGATAGAAATCCACATCTCTAACGTTCACGCACGGGAAAATTTCAGGCATGAGTCGATGATTGCTCCGGTCTGTGTCGGGCAGATAGCGGGCTTCGGATTGAATAGCTATTTGCTGGGTTTATCATCTGCTTTAATGATAACGGTGGATTAAAAATGGATGTTTTAATCCATTTTTGAACATCTATCTTTTTCTTGACGGAGCCGTTTTGGCCGGTATCCTCACCTTCAATTTGAAACGTTTATTGGTGCAGTCCCATCGCGGTTAACTGCCTTTTTTTTCGGGAGCAATCCAGAATTTTTAAAAATGGCTCAATCTAAAAAATCGGAGGCCAATATGGATCTGAAAGACATCAAAGCCATAATCGATTTGATGAAAAAGAATTCCGTCACCGAGTTGGAACTCGAGCGCGCGGATTACAAAATCAAACTCAAACGCGGGAATCAGTCGGGCGGTTCCGACATGACGATGTACCGGGATGGTCCCCAGCAAATGGCTTCACCATCGCATTATGGGGCGGTTCCCGGCGCAGTGCCTGCCAATACTTCTAACGAAATCGAGGTTAAGTCACCGATGATCGGGACCTTTTATCGTGCCCCCTCCCCGGAAGCGGCATCCTACGTCGAGGTTGGAACCGAAGTCGGGCCTGACACAGTAGTGTGCATCATCGAAGCGATGAAAGTAATGAACGAGATCAAGGCCGAGACGCGGGGAGTCGTTACTCAGGTATTGGTGGACAATTCCAAACCAGTCGAATTTGGTCAGGTCCTCTTCAAAGTAAAGCCAGTCTAGCCCGTTTCTGGCGTTCTCCTGCTTTATAGTTCAAATCCAAGCGATGTTCGAAAAAGTCCTTGTAGCCAACCGCGGTGAAATTGCCGTCCGAATTATTCGGGCATGCAAGGAGCTCAACATTCGCACGGTTGCAGTTTACTCTGAACCCGACGCCAATTCGATGCATGTTCAGTTGGCTGATGAAGCTATCTGTATCGGTAAAGGTCCAAGCGCTGACAGTTATTTACGGATAGATCGGCTGATTTCAGCGGCAGAAATAACAGATGTCGATGCGATTCATCCGGGATACGGTTTTCTGTCGGAGAATGCCCATTTCGCCGATGTTTGCGAAAGTTGCAACATCCGGTTTATCGGCCCGAGTTCGAAGGCGATGAATGCATTGCAGGATAAGCAGGTCAGTCGATCCTTGGCGAAGAAGGCCGGCGTGCCGCTGCCACCGGGTTCAGACGGTATCATCGAGACGGAGCAGGAGGCACTGGCAGTGGCCAAGCGAATTGGTTATCCGGTAATGATTAAGGCCGTCGCGGGCGGTGGCGGTCGAGGCATGCGCGTTGCCCACAACGACATTTCGATGATCAAGGGTTTTTACACCTGTCGCGCGGAAGCCGAGAAAGCTTTTGGCAATAGCGGCGTTTACATCGAAAAATATATTGAGAACCCGCATCACATCGAAATCCAGATTCTGGCCGACACCAAAGGCAATATCATCCATTTGGGTGAGCGGGATTGTTCGATCCAGCGACGGCACCAGAAGCTGATAGAGGAAACGCCCTCGCCATTGATCGAAAACAAATTCAAGGGACTGCGAAAGACGATGGGCAAAGCGGCAATCAAGATTGCCGAATTGGCCAGTTACACGAACGCGGGCACGGTCGAATTCATTGTGGATGAACAGGGGAATTACTATTTTCTTGAGGTCAATAAACGAATTCAAGTCGAGCATCCGATCACTGAAGAAGTAACCGGAGTGGACCTGGTAAGGCAGCAGATCCTGATTGCGACAGGCGAACAACTTCGACTTTCCCAGAGCGACGTAGCCTTCAAGGGCCATGCCATCGAGTGTCGCATTAACGCCGAGGATCCGTTTGATAATTTCCGCCCCAGCCCGGGCCGGATTGAAATGTGTTACACCCCTGGTGGCAAAGGCGTCCGGGTCGACAGCCATGTTTACGCTGGTTATACGATTCCGCCTCACTACGATTCGATGATCGGGAAGTTAATTACCTATGGTAAGGACCGACGCGAGGCGATGGAACGGATGAACCGGGCGTTGAGCGAATACATGATCACCGGCGTCAAGACGACCATTCCATTTGAACAGGCGATTCTTCAGGATCCCAATTTCCGGCGCGGCGTGTATTCGACGAACTTTGTCGAAGAACTGTTGACGGGCGGCCGACGGGAGTTGATCGAGGACAAGGCCTGATCCCGCTTGATACCACCGAGCTCCGCTCTGTCTTGCATGAAACCCCTGTCCGAGTGCCGGCTATACACCTTTGTTGATACCGCCTACCTCGCGCAGCGAAGTCCGGTCGAGATCGCAATCCAGCTCTGTGACGGCGGTTCGGATATCGTTCAACTGCGCGCCAAGAATCGCACGGCCGGGGAAGTTGAACAACTCGCGGACTCACTGCTCCCCATTACCAATCGATACGGTGTGTGGTTGGTTATCAACGATCATCCGCAAGTGGCACTCAAGGTTGGAGCGCCGATGTGTCACCTCGGCCAGGAGGACTTTTTTGAAGCCGGTTTTACTGTCGCCGATCAGGTGCGAGGGTGTCCGAAACAAATGTCGTTGGGATTAAGCACCCATTCTTCCGAGCAGGCGCAGAAAGCTTTGCAGGCCGGACCTGACTACATTGCCATCGGTCCGGTATTTGCTACTCCGACGAAACCCGGACGGGAACCCGTCACGCTTGAGTATGTCCGGTGGGCGAAACAAAACGTTGGCCTGCCCTGGTTTGCAATCGGCGGCATCAATCTGGATACCGTGGATCAAGTAATCGAAGCGGGCGCTCGTCGAATCTGCGTTGTTTCGGCCATCTTGAACGCGCCGGATATTGCCGGAGCCTGCCGGCAATTTCGATCACGATTGGGTATGGCATGAAGATTACTGCGGTGAAACGTGCATCCACGGTCTTGCGCCACGCCAAAGGAATCCATTACGGTTCGCGCCGGTTAAAATCAGAAATACGAAAAACATGAGTGTATTAGTTGTCGGTTCGACTGCCCTTGATTCCATCAAAACGCCCACAGCCGAGAATCCCAGATTACTTGGAGGGTCCGCCAGTCACGCGGGTGTGGCTGCGAGCTATTTCGCTCCGGTCAAAATGGTGGGCGTTGTCGGTAAGGATTTTCCCAGGCGATATATCAATCTCTATAAGAAGCACGCGATTGATCTGACCGGCCTTCAGATTGGTGACGGCAAGACGTTTCACTGGTCCGGTGAATACGAATTGAACATGAACAATCGTCGCACGTTGCTGACGGAGTTGGGAGTGTTTGAGCATTTCACCCCCCATCTGCCGGACCAGTACAAATCCAGCAACTTTGTCCTGCTGGCGAACATTGCCCCGGCGTTGCAGCATCACGTGCTGGACCAGATGCGCCGACCGAAGTTTGTTGTTGCCGATACGATGGACCTCTGGCTCAACATCGCCCTCGACGATCTGGTAAAGCTCATCCGTCGGGTGGACGGGTTCGTGCTGAACGATAGTGAGGCGCACCAGTTGACCAATGAAGACAACGTCTTCGCCGCGTTGAAAAAGATCCACCAGCTCGGTCCAAAGTACGTAATCATAAAGAAAGGATCCCATGGTTCGATTCTTTCTTCGCCCAAGGGATTCTTTATCTGCCCGGCGTTCCCGTTGCACAAAGTCGTCGATCCCACCGGCGCTGGGGACAGCTTTGTTGGCGGACTGATGGGTTACCTTTCCCGCGCCCGGGGATCGATCGACAGCAACATCCGCAAGGCGATGGTTTACGGCAGCGTCACTGCATCATTCTGCTGCGAAGGGTTCGGTTTGAATGGGACGATCAAAGCTTCCACGGAAAAGATTAAGCTGCGATACAAGGAGTTGGAGAAACTGACGCGATTTTAGTTTTTGCATGCAGTCGGCTGAGTTCCGCGCTGGGACGACCGTTGAACCGCATTTTCGATTGGGGGGTTGTTTCGGATTTGGCAATACCATCTCTGGCACCCTCAACAAGGTCATTGCCGGGTGGAAGGCGACCCCGTATCGTCCCGCTTTCCTGAATGAACAAATCGGTTACAATCACGGTGACGATTGCCGCGGCGATGCTGGTCGCTTCCGGCTGTGGCAAAAATGGCTCGGCCGGATTCGGAAAGAAAGTGTCCGAGCGCCAGACTACGGCGATGGTTGAACAGCGAAACATCGAGTTCGCCATCAGTGTCGCCGGGGAAATCGGTCCGGCGGAGCAGGTGTCGGTGCGGCCCGAGGTTAATGGGCGCATTTCAGAATTGCCGGTCGATATTGGCGACAAGGTAAAGAAGGGCCAACTGCTGTTCGCGCTCGATGACAAGGATTTGCAGATCGAACTCGCGACCCGGCAGACAGACATTTCCAGCGCCGTGCTCGAAATGAAAAAGGCGCAGCAGGATTTGGATGTCTCAGACCTCGAGATCGAAACAACCGTTCGCCAATCGGCAATCGCCCGGGCGCAACTCGAATTGAAAAAGGCCACTGACGATTTCGAACGCCACCAGAAATTATTCAAGGATGGGCTCATCTCCGAGGAATTGAATCAATCCATCGTCTCGCAATTCGGCCTCGCGAAAAATGCGGTGACACAGGCGGAACGAAATCTTGAACTCGCCAATGAACGGCTGAAAAAGGGGCGCGAAAAGGCGGACACCAATTTTCAACTTGCCACCAATTCCGTGCTCAAGATGGAGCGTAATCTTGATATGACCAGAGATCGCGTTTCAAAGACCCGCATCCAGGCACCGTTCGAATGCACCGTGCTTACGCGTCCCGTATCCGTCGGGCAAGCCGTGTCTGGTTCGGGCGGGTTCAACAGCGGGACGGAAGTGCTCACCATCGCCGACCTCAACGAGATGATCATCAGCGCACATGTGAATCAGGCGGACATCACGCGGTTGACGCAGGGCATGGAGGTGGATGTGCAGGTCGAGGCCGTCATCGGGCTGAATGTCAAGGGCGTCGTCGAGCGGATTGCGCCGAAGGCCACCATCAAGAACGGCATCAAGGGATTCGAAGCGCGCATTCTGTTGCGAAACATCGACCCACGTGTTCAACCCGGCATGACCGCAAAGATTTCCATTCCCGTCGTCTCGGCGGAAAACGCGTTGTCCATTCCGTTGGCTGCGGTGTTCACGGAACCAGAGGGCCGCTTTGTGTATGTCGTCAAAGACGGCGCGTTTGAACAGCGCCCCGTGAAAATTGGCGTGTCTGATTACCAGTTCGCGGAAGTACTTTCCGGATTGACGTCCGGCGAAACCGTCTCGCTCGAACCGCCCGGCGAAGGTGCGGTCGTGAAAGAGCTTCCGAAGAAAGCGAAGAAACGCGGGAAGGCGAAGAAATGATCAATGTTCAATGACGCAATGTCCGATGCCAATTCGGGGAATGTGGTAAAAAATCTCAAACTCCAAATCCCAAGCTTCAAATAAACTCCAATTTCCAATACCTAATCCTGAACGCGAACGGGAAAATGTCACTTTCCCGTCGGACTAATGATGATGAAATGAGACACTCCAGTTTGAAGCTTGGAGCCTGGAATTTCTTTGGAATTTGGAGTTTGAGATTTGGAGCTTCTTCAAAAGTTCCGATACATCCCACCGCATTCATCACCCGGATCCTTTGGTCCGTGGTCCCTGGTCATTAAAGTTCCCTCCCCCCCCCATGCCGCTCCTTGAACTACGCGACATCACGAAGGTCTATCGTCTCGGCGGCGAGACGATTCGGGCGCTGGACGGCGTCTCGCTGGATATTGAGGCGGGGGAATTCATCTCCATCATCGGCCCATCGGGCAGCGGCAAATCAACGCTGATGCACATTCTCGGTTGTCTTGATTCGCCCAGTTCCGGAACGCTCTGTCTCGATGGACAGATGATTCACGACGCTTCCGCCCGACAGCTCGCGGCCATTCGCAATCGCAAAATCGGCTTCGTTTTCCAGTTCTTCAACCTGTTGCCCAAACTTAACGTCCTGCAAAACGTGGAGCTGCCGATGGTGTATAGCGGCGTTTCCGCCCGTGAACGTCGCGAGCGTTCGTTCGCCGCATTGAAGATGGTGAAGCTCGATGATCGCAGCAAGCATCGCCCGTCCGAGTTGTCCGGCGGACAACAACAGCGCGTGGCCATCGCCCGCGCGCTGGTCAACAATCCGCGCATCATTTTCGCGGACGAACCGACCGGCAATCTGGATTCGCACACGGGCGAATTGATATTGGAGTTGTTTCACAATCTGCACGCGGAGGGACGCACGCTGGCCATCGTCACGCACGATCCCGATATCGCCGCCATCACGCCGAGACGGATTGAGATTCGCGACGGCAAGATCGCGAAGAACATTGACGCTCGGCTGGCGGGGGTGGAGAAATGAATCTCTGGAACACCATCACGATCGGTTTCAAGGAAATCTGGGCGCACAAGGTACGTTCATTGCTCACGATGCTCGGAATCATTCTCGGTGTTTCCAGCCTCGTCGCGATGTCGGCGATGGTGAAGGGAATGGAGAACGGCCTGAAAGAAGCGCTCGAAGAAGCCGGAGGATTAAAGGCGATTCGCATCGAACGTGAGGAGGAATTACCCCTTCATCAACGGCATCTGCAGGATCAGGCGGTTGGCATCACGTTGCATGATGTGTATGCGTTGCAACAAAGCGTGCCACTGGCCCGGCGGATCACGCCGTTAATCGAGGTGTGGGGATTTCGCAAGGGCGCCACCGTGACTTACGCCAACAAGCG
>CALBIE010000683.1 GCA_937893495.1 uncultured Verrucomicrobiales bacterium
ACATACACGGCCGCTGGAGGCATTCCGCCTGGAGTTCCGGCTGGTCCGCCGCCCCCGGCTGAGGGTGCCCGCTCAATCGTTTGCAGCACGATCACGGTCACCACCACCAGCAGTAAAGCCAGGATGCCCACGACCGACGCGCGCCGGCCTTGCCCACCGCGATCATCCCTATTCGGATTTCTGTTGTTGTTCTCCATGAATGTCGAGCGGTTGAGGATTCACGTCAGCCGCGACATCGCAAGAAGAAATGATGTGTTCCGCCCGTCACCAGTCGCATTCGAGTGGAGCGCCGAGCACCCGCTCGGCATGCGTTACTGGCTCCTGCTTGATTCGTGCCGAGCAGGTGCTCAGCGCTCCGTCTTCGCTCTTTCCGCGCGTGGAAACCCTTCAGCCCATTAAGAAACGTAGTAGCCTGGTGAGTCGGCTCTGATCTCGTAACAATTCCCATAGAAGAATGATCTGGCTCACGCCGGATACTACTGTGTTTGGATTCTTTACGGGCTGCTATCCTCTGCCTCCTATCGTGCGGCCACCGCCGGGTGATAGCCGTCAATCCTCAGTTGGATCCGATACAATCCGGTGCCGGCCGTGATGTAGAGC
The DNA here is from genome assembly GCA_937893495.1 of uncultured Verrucomicrobiales bacterium. GTDB lineage: Bacteria > Verrucomicrobiota > Verrucomicrobiia > Limisphaerales > JAYPXF01 > CALBIE01. Next base: position 601 of record CALBIE010000683.1, read on the forward strand.
ATTGCGGACTCCTTGCCGTTGCCGAAGCTGCAATTCGTCGGAAGAGCATCGGTGGGGATGTACGCGAGTTCCTTTCCTTTGGGATTGAACACCACAATACCGTGACGGCTGTCCATGCGGACGGCCGCATAAATATTGCCCTGAACGTCAATCGTCATTCCATCGGTACCGACCTCTTTGCCGAATGAAGCCAAAACTTTCTTCCGGCCTAGTTTGCCATTCTTCACGATCGGGAACGCGTTTAAGGTCATGCGACCCGGCTTGGGGATGGCGGAATCGCCGGGCTGGCCTTTGGAGCCGTTGTTCGTCTCGGCGACATAGACCGTCTTGCCGTCGGGCGAGACATGAATGCCATTCGGTTTCTCAATGAGCTTCTCCGTGGTCATGCGCTCCAGCGAGCCATCCTTTGGGTCGAATCGATAGACGCACATCTGGTCGAGTTCAATGGGTTCCGGTCCGATGTAGCGCGGATCGGTGAACCAAATTTTGCCATCGGGCATGATGACCAGATCGTTCGGGGCCATGAACCGCTTCCCCTGGTAACGATCCGCCAGGACCTTGAGTTCGCCCGACTGCTGCACTTCGCACAACGCCATGCGACCGCCGTTCGCGCCGCAACACGCAATCAACCGGCCGGCGCGATCGAACATCAGACCATTGCTCTTGCCGCTGTCCGGGCAGTAAACAGTGGTCAGTTTCAATTCCGGATCGAACCGGAGAATCTGGCCCGGCTTGTCCGCTGATTTGGAGATGTCGCTGAAATAGATCCGCCCATCCGGCGCGACCGCGACGCCCTCGGTAAACTCACCGTCATTCCACAGTTGCTCAAGTTGGGCGTCGGCGGGGAGGATGTCCGGACGGCCGGACGGCTTTTTGGTTTCGGCCGATGATGAAACCGCCAGAGACAGCAGTGACAAGGAAAGGATACGCAGGTTCATCCAGTAGATTCTATTTGCCCGTCATCGAAAGGCAATTGGGGAATTCAAATTGTATGCCGCCTACTGACGTGGCAGGATTCCCAATCCGAGCGGCAGGCACCCGCCGATGGCGGTGGCCCTTTGGTGGCTCGTCAGTGATTTTTGGTGTGGCGCATGGTTATTGTGACAAAATTCTCGCACTTGAAACAACGGAGGCGCGGTCACGCTGTTTTCAAAGAACGCCTGTCAACCGGCGGATTGTCTGGCTGGTGTTCCTTCGTAATCATCCTTTTTTCCTTCGCAGGTAATATTCAATCGGCCGCAGCCGACCTGGTCCTTAACAGCGACTGGGTCAAGTCCGCCATCCTTGCCCCTGATGCGGCATTTGCCATCAACGGCACGGGCGATCGCAACAACCCCATTCGGCGGCAATTGGCCAGGTCGTTTGATGGCGATCAATTGTTCGTTCGCTATCAGTTGCGTTATGCGGGCGAATCCATTGATCAACCGGATGGCGGGGACGGAGAATTCTTCGTCCTGTGGCTGGATCAGACGGAGGGCACGGACCGTGCCACGCACAGCGGCGGCGTTCCGAATATTGGCATCCATGTCGCGAACGGGAAGAACAGCTTCATGGCACGCTTGACCGCAGGTGCGGAAAAGCATACGCAGGTCGAATTGAAGGGCGACCGCGACTACACGCTGATTGGACGATTGCGAAAGACCAAGGCGGGACCGGCTGAACCATTTGATGCCCTTGAACTGTGGATCAATCCCAACGCGGGTGATGAACTGAAACCGCATGTTGCCGTGTCGGATCGCCGGGGCATTCGCGAAGTGCGGTGGATCGGTTTCTCCACCGGCCGCAAAACCGAACCCACGGATCGCATTCTCGTATCGGGTGTTCGGCTCGCCGATTCGTGGCGCGGTATTCTCGGGTTGCCCGAATCGTTTCCCGTTCCGCCGTCGCCGCCGGAACCAGCACCTGCTCCAAAGACGGTGTCTTTCCGCGAGCACATCTACCCGATTCTCAAGGCCAATTGTTTTGAATGCCACGCGGGTGATAAACCGAAGTCAAAAGTGCGTCTCGATATTGCCGACGAGATGCTCAATCGCATTCAACCCGGCAAACCGGATGTCAGCGAACTGATTCGCCGCGTCACTTCAAAGAATCCCGATGAACGGATGCCGCCGCCGAAGCAGGGCGAGGCATTGCCGGACGACGCGATCAATCGGCTCCGCGCGTGGATTGCCGAAGGCCTGGAATGGGATGAGCAACTTTTGCCGACGCCCCGGCCGAAGACGGATCATTGGGCGTTTCAGGTGGTAAGCAAGCCGCCGGTTCCGCGAGTCAAAAACCAGGATTGGGTGCGATCCCCGGTCGATGCGTTTATTGCGCGGCGACTCGAAGCACTGGGCCTGAACCCGGCTCCCGTGGCGGATGATCCGACGTTGCGCCGGCGCCTCGCGCTCGACCTGACCGGGTTGCCACCCGATGCCAGGCTCCGGGAGGTCGCCCTGGATTCGTTTATCGAGCAACTGCTGGCCTCGCGGCAGTATGGTGAGCGATGGGCGCGGCATTGGCTGGATGTTTCGCGGTGGGCCGAGAGCAATGGACATCAGCACAATCGCGATCGGCCTTACGCGTGGCGTTATCGCGATTACGTCATCAACAGCTTCAGCCAGGATAAGCCGTTCGACCAATTCATTCGTGAACAGATTGCCGGCGATGAACTGCCGTTTGCCGAGGACCATATCGTGGCGACCGGTTTTCTGGCCGCCGCGCGTTATAGTGGCAACGAACTCGACAAGGAGATTCAACGCAACGACATCCTGACCGACATCGTCAACACGACGGCGAAGGCGTTCCTCGGATTGACCTTCGAATGCGCCCAATGCCACTCGCACAAGTTCGACCCGATTTCGATTCGGGATTATTATCGGATGCAGGCGTTCTTCGTTCAGGGGCAACCGGGAAACGTCGTTCTGGCCCGCGACGATGTCCGGGCGCGTCAGTTGATTGAACAGCGCTGGCGGTTGTTTGACTCGGTTCATTCCCGGTTGGTCGAAAACAAACGGCGGCAGGGATATCCGGAGCCGGTTCTCGTGATTCCCAAAAGCGTGGTGTCCGGCATGACCGCGGGCGAGCGGAAGACCTTTGACATGCTCGAAGCGGAAATCGCGAGACTGCCGCAGTCATGGAGTTTCTATTCGTCCGCGACGGCAGCCAATTCACTGGATGTCGCCCCTCACACGATGCGTTGGCCGCTGTCGCGAGACCCGATGACGCTCGCCAACCTGCGCGCGTCGCTGTTGATTCGCGGTGATGCCAGGAACAAGGGCCCGGAAGTGTCGCCCGGTTGGGCCGCCGTGTTCGGGCCGACGGATGCCATCGAAAAACTTCCCCGAACGGCGCTCGCGAATTGGCTGGGGTCAAAGGATAATCCGTTGACAGCCCGGGTCTGGGTGAACCGCATCTGGCAAGGGCACTTCGGTCGCGGATTGGTGGAGACGTCCGGCGATTTCGGCGTAAAAGGCGGACGGCCATCGCACCCGGAGTTGCTTGATTGGTTGGCGGGCGAGCTCATGGAGAATGGTTGGAGCACGCGGCGTATTCATCGGTTGATTCTGAATTCCAACACCTATCGGCAGGCATCGGAATATTCAGCCGGGAACAGTGAGATCGATCCGGACAATCGGGCTTATTGGCGTTGGCAACCACGCCGGTTGGAAGCCGAATCGATACGGGATTCGGTGTTGGCGATCTCCGGCGGAATCGATTTACAGCCGGGTGGTCCGAGTGTTCCATTGGCTCAGGCGGAGACGTCGAATCGGCGCAGCATTTATCTGCAGCAGAAGCGCGACAATCTGCCGCATCAGCAGATGTTGTTTGATGCCGACAACGCGGTGAACAGTTGTTCCCGTCGGCGGGTCTCGACCGTCGCTTTGCAACCGTTGTATCTGTTGAACAGCGGGTTCATGCAACGCATGGCCCGTTCGTTTGCGGCGCGGCTCGAACCCGCGAAGGAAACGAATGCAAAAGTTGCCCGGGCGATTGAGTTGGCGCTGAATCGAAAACCAACCGCGGACGAAGTGCTGAAGGGAGTCGGGTTTGTCGCGTCCGATGGTCTGGAAAGCTTTTGCCTCGCGTTGTTGAACCTGAACGAATTTGTCTATGTGCCGTAAATTGAAAATGGGAGCACGCCCGCCTCGGGCGTCGTCTCGGGCGCCCTCGCCCGAGACACACGAGCGCGTCCAGCATGCGGGACGTTTGGCATCCCAACCGAACGCGTTCAGTCGCGCGCAAGCCACGAGGGGTTTCCGCGAGGGCGCGGAAACCAACGCCCGAGGCGGGCGTGCTCCCCTTGAGTTGAGGCCGGGGCGCGTGGCACAACAATCGCGCGGGTCCTTTGCCGCCACGACAATGGTTCGGGCATTGCACTGTCATCCTCTCCCCGCGACGCAGGAGTGGGGAGAGGAACGAGGAGAGGGAGCAGTTGTATCCGCGTTCATCAGCGTCAATCCGCAGTTAAATCATGTCTTTTGATTCCAACAATCTGATTTCCTCCCGCCGGCGGTTCCTCCTCAGTGGCGGGACCGGCCTGGGTTCACTCGCGCTTTCGACAATGTTGTCACGTGGCGCGGAATCGATGACCGATTCGCAGCCGCATCTTCGACCGAGGGCACGCAGTGTCATTTTTCTGTTCATGTCGGGCGGACCCAGTCAGGTGGACATGTGGGATCCCAAATCCGAACTGGCGAAATTGGCCGGCAGGGACGTTCCCGAAAGCCTCTCTCGCAACGTCCCAAAGATTCAGCGCGCCGGCCTGAAGAACCTGATGGCGTCGCCGTGGGAGTTCACCGAGCATGGGCAGAGCGGA
>CALBIE010000684.1 GCA_937893495.1 uncultured Verrucomicrobiales bacterium
CCAAACACGATGACGCGATCCATCGCCTTTGTCGCTTCGAGCAGTTGTTCAGGGGTGGAATCGAACGCGTTCTTCTCCGGTGTGTTGTTCCCCGCGAAATACACGTTTTCCGACAGGCGCATTTTCGCTTTTTTGGCTCCCAGCGCAAACTCAACGAATTCGTCGGAGAGATGATCCGGATACCACATGAGGTTGGTGTGGGTATCAAACATCGGAGGCCGGTTTCGCTTCCGGTTGACCGATTGTCTTGTTCGGATTCACCCCCAGCCAGAGGAGTGCTGCCATGAAATAAAAACCGGCATGGACCAGGACGGCGATGTCCCAGTTTCCATTGGTCGCCTTGATGTGATCAATGAGTCGGCCGATGAACGGGGAGATGCAGATGCCGGCGAGGCAACCGGCACTGTTCATCAATCCCATTACGAGTCCGGAATTCTTTCCGCCCATGTCAATCGAAGCCGCCCAGGGGCAGGGCATTGAGATTCCGGAAAAGAACGCGCCAACGGCAATGACCATGGCCAGCGCCCGAGCCGAGTCGGTGAAGGTGGATGCGACGACGAACACCGATGTCAGCGTGAGTCCGACAAACGCGACGCCGCAGCGGCTTTTTCGTTTGGACCCGGTTCGCTGATAAATGCCATCGATGATGGCCCCGCCGAACAGCGAACCCACGATAACTCCAATCAGCGGCCACGTGGTCAGCATTCCCGCAGCCGATTTGGTGATGCCGTACTTGTATTCGAGAAAGGCCGGGAAAAAGGTGACGAAGAAATTGTAGCCTGCCGCCTTGAAAACAAGTTGTCCGCAGAGCGCCCACGTCGCGCCGGTACGGAGCGCCGCGGGCCAATTGAAGGCTTCCGCTTCATCTCGCTCCGTCTGCCCGACCTTGATCAGGGTACACTCGGCGGCGTTGACGCCAGAGTGTTCCTCGGGTCGCGTCCTGAAAACGAAATAAAACAAGACCGCCCACACGATTCCGATCAGCGAGTAAGCGTGAAATATTTCCCGCCAACCGTGGTCCTTCAACAGCCGGGCGGTCAGCCACATCGCGATGACGCTGCCGATAGACATGGACATCGTGAAAACCGAACTCGCTTTTCCCCGCACCGAGATGGGAAACCAATCCTTGAGCACCTTGGCGACATTCGGGATCAATCCGGCTTGCGCGAGGCCGAATACAAAACGCGCCCCAATCATCGTGCCCAGGGAGGTTACGGCGGCCGTGATCACCGTGCAGATCGACCAGATGATGCTCAATCCCGGCATGGTGATTCGGGTGCCGAAGCGCTGCCCGAGCCAACCACCCGGAACTTGAAACAACAAATAGCCAAGCGAGAAGGCGCTGTAGAGATATCCAAACTGCTCATTATTGAAGTGGAGCTCCTCCTGCATGGTCGTATTCGCCACCGCGAGCGCATGCCGGGTGAGGTAGGCACTCGCAGCCGCGAGCGCGAGCAGGGCCAGCACGACGTAACGGATTAGCGTCGGCTTATCTTGTTTGGAGGTATTTTCGTTCAATTTTTGCGGCCACGGTGCCGATTCCGTAATAACCGACGGAGATTCGGCCGACGTGGGTTAAGAGGTCATAGGCCTTCCAGCGGTTCCATCCATAGTCACTCTCAAGCCATTGAATGAGTCGGGCATAGGCCTCGGCGACCGCGTGTTCCATCGGCGCGCCGGTCGCGACGGTCATGATTTCATCCGGAGCCTCGATGCGCGGGCCGGGCAGGGGAAGGTTCTTTCGAAGCTCAATCGTGATGGTGGTTTCCGCGGCCATCTCAAGCCCGGTGGCGGACAACTCGCCGTGGCCCATCGCCGCATGCGCGTCGCCCAGGTAAAGCAACGCTCCTTCAACAAATACTGGCAAGACCACCGTCGCACCGGGCGCGGTCTCGATGATGTCCATGTTTCCGCCATGTGGGCCGGCTGGAACGCTTGACGGAACACCCCAGGCCGGCGAGGTGCCGATGCAGCCGAGCATGGGTGCAAGGGGAATCGTAATCTCGTCGCTCCAATGAATCCGGCCATCTCGAATCGGACAGACATGCGCGCCGGGCGGCACGTCGTCGCCCAGCCATTCTGTCAGCAACCGTGGATGACCGGTGTAGGTGGCGCATTGACCGTCGCGCGGACGAATGTCGTCGATTCGAACGGCCAACGCATCACCCGGTTCGGCGCCTTCCACGCAAATCGGACCGGCCACCGGATTGCTCCACGGCATTTTGGATTTGTCGCGCACGTCGCCGGGGATTCGAATCTGCCCGGAGAGAGCGTCTTCGGATTCCACCAGCAATTGCTGCCCCGGTGCAACCCGCGCCCGCGGCTCGTTGTGACGCGAGAATTCGTAAATCAAAGGTTTAGCGGAAACGCGCAGCATATTGTCTTCAGCGGTTCACTGTGAACGAGAATGGTGGACGCCTCCTGAAAAAAAGGCCACTCCCTTTCCCCTCACCTCAATCCTCTCCCTCAGGGAGAGGAAGCCAGAAATGATCGATGCCCCTGAAATCGGACGCGAGCGGGGATACTTACAGTGGTATTCGCTGTCCCCTCTCCCAGGGGAGAGGGGCAGGGTGAGGGGAATCGCGGTGTTCATACGTCGTGCTCGCTTTCGTTTTTGCACGTGGCGATCAAAGGCCGGCAATACTCCGGCAATGGCTTTGGTGCGCGCTGCTGCAATTCATTCCAAATCGTTCCGAGTATCACGTCTTTCTCCTTTCTCAATTGACTGTTCCAAAAACGCAAAGTTTTCACGCCGCGTTCAGCCAAAAAGGCATCACGTTCGGCATCCGTTTTACGCTGGGATGGATGGCCATGCTGCCCTCCATCCAACTCAATCGACAGAAATGCCTCGACGCAAAAGAAGTCCAGAACAAAGGGGCCAAACCCATGCTGTCTGCGGAACTTGTATTCGGAGAACCGCCTGTCTCGCAGCCAACTCCACATTAACCGTTCGGCCCAGGTGGAGTTTTTTCGAAGAGTGCGGGCAATGCCCAATCTTTGTTTTCGAGTTCGTTCAGGCATGGGCAGCTTGCTGTTGCGCTGATGCTGGTTTCCCCCTCACCTCAATCCTCTCCCTCAGGGCGAGGAAGTCAGAAATGCACGCTGCCATTGTAACCGAGCGCGAGCGGGCATGTTTGCGGCGGTTTTCGCTGTTCCCTCTCCTTGGGGAGAGGGTCAGGGTGAGGGGAGACACCGTGTCCGACGAACCATGAATCGAAATTACAAGACCAGTTGCGTTCATTGGTTAATCTTGGTTGTCAGCATAACGGTCGTGTTTTCGAACGCATTTGAAATCGTTCCATGAATTGACGAGGTTTAACCGGCCGAAGAAAATCGCCGCACCACATTGGCCGTAATTCGGGAAACGTGTTCGTCCACCAGCAACGAACTGTTCCAGTTGATGCTTGAAGTGGAAAAGACGCCACCGCCGCTTTCGGTGTCGTAGATTATCATCTGCGCGCCGCCGTCATCGACGTTCATTCCCTTCGCGAGGAGGTGGACATTCTTCGGAGAATGCGGCGTCACCTTGTCCGTCTCGTGACCCGACGCGCCGCCGAAACAGCGCATGTGCTGGCTCTTCTCGCCGAAGACGTCGCCCTTCTTCAACCCGGTCCCCGCGAAGACCCAATGGTCCGCATCCACGACCCGATAGGGCGCGCCGGTCATTGCGCCGGCGTCATCGTAAACCACGCCGAGAAGATTGGCTTCGCTCTCGACGCGCTTGTGCATCCGACTCTCGAAGCCCGGCGGCGTTGTCCCCTGGCAGACTTCATTGAAGACAATCATAGTTCCGGCATCGGTGAACTCGACCTCGCAGTTCAGACCATTGCCGCCGAGATACATCAGTTTACCGCCGCGATTGCGCACCCAATCTTTCAACTCCAGATACATCTTGCGACTCCAATACTCGGGATGCGCGCCCGTCAGCAGCACCTTGTAATCATCGAGATTCAGAACGCCCTCGTGCAGTTGTGTCTCGCCATAAACGTCGTGAGCGATGTCTTCACGCTCCAGCCAGGCCAGCAGTCGCCAATCCACCGGCGCGGTATGGCTGGCCTGCCGTCCGTGAATCGGGCCATCAACCGATGAATCGGGATCGATGAAAGAGAAGGGCTCCGGTCGATCGAATGACAGCGGCGCGTAATCCGTGACCGCGTAGGCGTGATGAGTCGTGTCGGTGTATCGCTGCAGTTCCAACCGCGCGTTCACGGTCGGGACATCCGGCAGTTTGTCCGCGTGGATGTAATTGCTGCGTCCGCCAAAGTTGTTGTAGGCATTCCAATTGATATTCGCCATCAGGGCGGCAACCTTCGCCGTTGGCTTTGCCGGCGCGACAATCCACGGAAAATTGAAGAACTCGCCGGCTTCGTTTCGCGCGTGGAGGTAATAAAGTCCAGTTCGCTCCGGCGCCGCGATCATCTGTCCATGCACGCGCGAGATGAATCCGTGCTTGTTCCATTCGACCCCCGTACGTGTGTAGTCGCCATCGGGTGTGATTTGTGTCACCGCGCGTGGCCCGTGTTCGTCGAACCAGCCGACGTGATGGATGAACTCGCGCTCGATGCCGTAGCGAAACAATTCCAGCTTGTACGGAGTGGCCGAGTGGCAGCGGAACTCGGCTTTTTCCCCTGACCGCACCCATTTCGGCCACATGTAGCCCAGCAGTGTGTCGCTGATTAGTCGGAAATGATACGGTTCGCCGTCCTTGACCGTCATGGTCACCCGCTTCTGCCCCATGCCCGGTCTTTGCAGACTGACAGTGTATTTTCCAGGGGCGAGATCGGCGTGAACGGATCCACTCGCTCGCGAACGAGCCGCGACTGAATCGCCGTGTTCGTTGACAAATTCAAGCGCCACATCGCACAGAGCCAAATAGCGTTCGTCGCTGACGTATCCAATCAACATGGGAGTGTCCGGGATGAGAGACGCGTGGGCGGATTGAGGCAAGCATAATCCCTGTGCGGCATTGGGGAGAATCGCTCCAACTATTTTTCAAACAGAACCGCCGCGATACTGTTCGATATCTTCGCCGGATTGGTTCTCTCGTAATTGGCGAGCACGACAATCGTGTGTTCCGTGTCCGGATAATAGACGAGGTCGCTACGAAATCCGTTGATGCCGCCACCATGCCGGATGGCCGGCCTTCCGTTCGCGTTGTTCAAGGAAAGGCCGAGGCCGTAGCCGGTCGTTTTGTTGTTCCTCAATACTGCCTTCGTGGTCATCTGTTTGAATGAATCGGCGGTCAGGAGTTCGTTATTGACGAGGGCAGAGGCGGCCAAGGGTTGGGCGGGAGCATGAGGGTTTCCCAATGGAGCGCGTTTCGGTTGCCGTGTGCCTCCGCGGAAAGCGGTGTCGGCGCCCCTTCAGGGCTTTGCCACCGCAGTCCATAGGGCGGTGGGCTTGCGCGTGGCCGAATGAGGGAACCCTGTCTGGTTGGGTTTCACCAGCAGTTTTGGTGCGTCTGCCCTGAACCACCGGCATCAATGCGCTACTCAATGACCTGATGGGGGACGTTCCCGCAAATGTCGGTAAGGTGATCCATCCGCCGACGGCCGCGAGACGCTGTGCGTGGACGAGAGTCATCGCGAATCCGCAATTCATCGCCGCAGGGCATTAACCGGCATTCTCGTGAAGTTCCCTCGTCGCCGGTGCATTGACGCCGATCGTTGATGAGCACCATTGACATCTGAAGGGGCTGATGGCGTTTTCTTTGTCTCTTGTATCAATAGTCAAGAACCCGTTTGCGGGCGCAATGGACGATGCCGAACGGTCGGTTGATTTGGTACGGAGTTGAAGGATGTGGGCTGGCGCCAGCCGATAGGCTTCTCAATCGGACTTTCGTTGGAGGATGAATGCCCAAAGGAAAGCACCGACATGGTAAGCCAGCAGTATGGAGTGCGGCGGCTCGACGCCGCTTTGGATCCCGTGGAAAGACCAGCTCTTCGAAGGCAGAGGGGCGTCTCCGCCATGCCTGGGTATCCAAAGCTGTGTCAAGCCACAGCACTCCAAAACCTGGCGGAGTCATGAAATGGGTGCGCTTATCGAACACGGAAGGAACCGGCCGCCGTGGCGCTCACACCACCTCAATGAGGGATTGTTGTTTGTCGGGACTGATAACCGTTTCGCGTCGAGGGAGGCGGATCAGGTCCTGTCCTTCTATCTCAACCAATGGCGTTGACCCGTAAATCTCTCGCCGCCGTCAATTCCCCCAATGCCTCGCCAACGGCCCGCAACGGCCGGGCTCCGCTCGTCCGTTTGGGACCGAACCGATCCCGATACTCCGCGAACACCTCGTTCACGTAGTTGCGCGATCCCAACACCATCCCGTCGCTCAGGTAACGCACCCGCAGTCGCAACACTTCCCCCCGGCTCAACTCCACGCCTTCCTTCAGCTTCCTGGCAATCGTCTCCCGATCCAGCACCGCCTTGCCTGAACGATTCGCCGCGCCTGACCCCACAATCAACTCTTTCCGATACTCCGCCGAAACCTTCCGCCACTCACTGGCCTGATGGAATCCCATGATGCCCTTGCGCGCCAGCCCATTGCCCGCCACCGCCTCAGCGTAACCGCAGAACCGGTAGTCCTTCGCGTCCTCGACAATTCCCGCCCGAACCGGGTTCAAATCGACATACATCGCCACCGTCGAGACCGCCTCCACCGAATCCTCCACCAGCACGCTCTTGAATCGCTCCGCCCAAAGCGTGCCGAACCGGCCCGTCTGCTTGTTGTACCACTTGGTGAACCGCTGTTTGACCTCCTTCATGAAGTTGGAAACATCCCCCATCCGCCCTATCCACGATTCCCGCAAGTCCCGGGGCACCTTCCCGTGTTTCTCGAAATTTCCCCGTATCGTCTGCACCAACGGGCTCTTTTTGCCGTAGAACCGCGTCACCCGCTCCACCAGATCCCGGTCGGACAGGTTTACCGCCTCCGGAACCCGGACCAGAACATGGAAGTGATTGGACATGAGGCAGTAGGTGATGATTTCCACCCCGCAAAACTCCGCGTACTGCCAGAGCAACAGCCGCAGCCGCTCCTTTTCCGCGTCGTGCAGCAACCGCTGCCCGCCGACCACCCTGGCAATGCAGTGATACACCGCGCTGCGCCCTGCAATCTTGATTCGAGGCATTCTCATGGCCGATGACGAAACAATACTCCAACAACTGAACGCGTCAATAACTATGTGCCTGTCCCTTTATTTATTTTATCTTTCCCAAATCGCTGTCGGTTTTTCCTTGAACAATATTGGCCCATGTCCCATCATCGGGGCGTAAGCGGTAAGATTCCGCCGGATTTGTGCACATGCTGCTGCCCCAAGTCAGCTTTATAAAGAGGAGCACCGGATGGTGAACATGGAGTCGACCCCATACCCAAAATATTTCTTGGACACCGGGGGCGTGCCGGTTATCACTCTCAAGGCTAGGACTTCCCCTTAAGGCAAAATAGGGGTGCTGGACGATGGCAAAACCATACGAAACAAGCGAGCATGACGCATGAACAAGGATAAGGCAATCGCTGCATTCCTGGAACAGGTTGCCGAAGAGTTCGGCGAGGAGTTTCTCCGCGGGGAGGCGTTCGGCAACGCCATCTCTGCGCAGATAAATGCTGCACTTGATGCGGGCGAGATCGCCGGCGGCGCGGTCGTATCGGGAGGGATCCGCTTCACCCACCAGGGTGGGAAGGGCAAGTTTGTTCCCAATCGTTCCATTTACGCGCAGTTTCTGAAGAGGATGGAGGAGAGCAAGGCGAGTCAATCGGCTCCGGGTTCGTCCGCCCCTTCGGAAAAAAACGAATCTTGAAGCCTTTCGCGCCGAGTGCGCCTGAAGGATCCATCGGCGTTGTATCCGATCAATCTAGCTCCACTTCGCGTCGCCAAGTTTCGAGCGTCGTAAAAGCTTCCATCACTTGATCCGTGTTGCGCAGGCATTCGAGTTCGCAGCTCACGCTTTGGCTGTATGGCAGACCGTGATCGCCCGTCTCGGAGCGAAAATGTTCTGAGAGAAATCTCAGCCAGATCTTGAACTCCGATTCATCGCGGAAACTTGGAGGCGGGACGTCACCGAAATGCCCGGCCGAAAAATGGTCGCAAATGTGAGCGTTGCATATCCGGTCCTTGATTAAGGGTCGCCCGTTGATCCATGCGGGAGTAATGTCGGACAGGAACGCCCAGTGGGGAACATCCAGATTCAGCCCAATGGTGGACCTTACCTCGGGCATTGGATGTCTGGAGATTTGCTCGCAGAGATAAGCGAGTGACTTTTTCCCACCGATCGTGAACAACGGCCCGGGTTCCAGCTCCAGAGCCAATGCAATGCTCGTCGGCTTTGCGGCCTCGACCGCCACCTCCTCGAGGTTGTTCAGCAGGCGATCTACCGCAGCCTTCATTGGCAGCCGGTTGACGATAAATTCGCTCTCCGATCCGGTTTCGCCGTACCAAACGCCATCGACCTTGCTTCCTCCCACGATTTCGATGACCCGGATCGGATGGTGGTGCTTTTCGTGAAGCATGCGAGCAATCCGAACCAGGAACTGCAGAGCCCGCTTGGCCTTTTCAATGCATGCTTCACTGTGGCGGGAGATTTCCGGGAGATAGGTGGCAAATGCCACCACCTTGCGGTTCCCCAATTGAACGGCGATCACGTCTGCCACCGCCTCAGCCGGTTTCTTGCCGTTGGTAGGTCTGTTATCCGGATCGGCGGCCTCTGAAAGCAGGTCGAGCGCGGTCTTGTCGGGGGTGTAGGTCAACGGGAATTCGGCGCTGCGGAGAAGTAATTCGGCCGTCTCCCGCATGAATACGTACAGCTCTATCCGGTGAAAACGCTCAAGTTCAGCCGGGAACAGTTGTCCCGGTTCTGTCTGGGCGCAAAAAGATGAGATGACTGCGGTGTTCATGCTGGCCAAGCAAAGGGGTGGTATTGGAACTCGCCCTTGTCGTTGCGATAGACAATTCCCAGAACCCATTGCAGGCCCTTCCGAATGCAATCTGCATTGGACTCGCCTTTGGGCATCCGGCGGGGCGTCTCCATTTCCGCGTTCCAGACCCAGATTGAGTCGTTCAACATTTCAACCCAGGTCCAATGCGCCGCCTGCCATCTTCTTGCGCTTGAAATGCGGGCCATCAGCTTTTGTAACGGTTCGCTCCATTCGTCACGATATTGGGTTGAGAGTTGCGGGATGCGATTCAGATCGGCGTCGTTGTGTTGGCAGAGCAGGAAGCGGGGCAGCAGTTTGTCTTGATGGGGTTTCCGGCTGAGTGGTCCGTTTTTGTGTTCCAGCGATCTGCAGATGCAACTCATCCAGCGGCTCAAAGTCAACAATCCGGGACGTTGCTTGGGTCCCCCGTTGTCCTCGATGTTCCGCTGGTAGGCGAGGAGCATTCTGACCTCTGTCGGTGTCACCGGCATGAATACCCCGTTGTCGGCATAAGTTGTTCCGTAATCCGATTTGATACAACCGAGTGTGATTGCTTCGGTGACATGCATGAGCATGAATGGCATCGCCGAAGGATCGTTGAAGAGCAGCAGCTGTTCTTCATGATGATATCCGACAAGCACCACACAATGGGCGGGATGGCCCGTCGAGGGCGCGGCTTCCTGCCAGTCGTTCTGCTCGTAAACTCCGTCCTTAGCGTAGAGTCCACGTGCATCCACCGGAAAAACGACGGGCATTCCCGACTGCGAATAGCACTCGCAGGAGAACAAGAGATTCTGCACCTGTCGGTCGGTCGGGCTGTTGCCGATGACCTTCGGCGAAGGTGACTGCTCACTCAATCGGAGATCCGCGTGTTGGAAGAAGCCGTTCATCCGTCTTGAGCTCAGTCCGGAAAGTGTCAGATACGCAGCATCTGAATCGTGGGTATAGGCGGTGATTTCTGCGATGCCGCAAACCAGCCGGGAATGGGGAAGCAACATCACTGTGCACATGAAACACGCGGCTTGGGCACATTGTCCGCCGCTGATCTCGAACGCCTTCAAATACGGGATGAACAGCGAATCATCG